>NZ_JADPJR010000009.1:0-206725 GCF_023073535.1 Bradyrhizobium sp. 179
CCACATGGGGCGGGGGATTGAAGGCTGGGGCAAGGTGACGAGGTCCGGACTCCTAGGCACTCCGGACCTCGAAACTTTTCAGATTGAACGCGATGCGCGCCGTCCGGCTGTTCAGCCGGGCGGCGCGTTCGCGTTTCAGCGTCGTCGTTCGGCCCGGCGCCTAAAGCGCGATGAATCGTCATCGCGCTTCAGGCGGCTGTTTAAGCATGATCTTTTCGGAAAACCGCTTCGCACTTTTCCGGATCATGCTTTAGCGCGTCTGCGGCTCGATCGTCACCGTGCAGTCGCCCTGCCCTTGCGTTGCGACCACGATGTCACCCGCGGGAGCGCCGAGGGCAATCGGCGCGGACGAGCCGCCGCCGGGCATCTGGACCGTCACGCTCAGCGAATCCGTGCGCGCGGTCGAGCCGACGGTTGACGGCTCTGCTTCGGCCACGTTCCCCGAGGCATCGCGCCGCATGATCCGGCAGTTCACATTGCGGGCGCCGGCGGCCGCCATGCTCTGGCCGGCGCTGCCGCCCATCTGCGCACGAGCGCGCGACGGATCCCGCGGAACCTGGCTGACAATGCGATGCGTGCGCGGCTCGACGATGACGACGTCGTCATCCGTCGCGAAATACTCATAGTCGCGATATTGCGGCTCGATCGACACGATCTCAGGCGGCAGCCGATGCAGACGGACGCGCGAAGGGATCGTCTCACCCACCCGGATCGCGATGCTCAGGTTGCGCTCTGGTGGCGCCAGGCGCGCGCGGCTTACCGTTTCAGAGATCCGCACCTGCCGTTCAGACGTCATGCTGGTCTGCTGATTGACCTGCGTGTTGGTCTGCGTGGTCTGATTGGCTTGATTGGTCTGCGTGCCCGTCGCCGGCGCAGTCTGTGCATTGTTGGTTGGCGCCGTCCGGTTCGTGTCGGTCGCGGTAGCCGGGCGGTTGTTCTGTTGCGCCGGCGGCTGTTGTTCGGCGGCGTTGCGCGGCGGCTGGGTCTGGTTGCGCTCGTTCTGGTTGGCCGCAGCTCCACTGCGCTCGTTCTGCTGGCCCGCAGGGCCGGTCTTGGATTTTTCGGACTCGGCAGTTGATTTCTGCGGCGCGGACTTGTCCTGCTTCGTCTCTGCGCTGCTCTTGCTGCTGTCGCGCCCAGGTTTGGCGGTCTCGGCCTCGCGGTTGCGATCGCGCGAAGGTTCGCGAGATTCTTGTGCCCGATCCTTCGCCTTCGGTTGATCACGTTCGGCGGCTGTAGCTGGCTGGCGCTTGTCTTCGTTGGCCTCGCGCTTGGCCGCGCCGCCTTTCTCTTCGCGACCGGCCCCCTGGAGTCTCTCCTGAGCGCCCTGCGTGCGCTCCTGAACCCGCTCTTGAGCGCCTTGGGCTGCGCCCCCGCGCTGCGGCGCAGCGCCTTTGGCCGGTTCCTCGGTCCGTTTCGGCTCGTCTTTCCGCTCACCGGGCGCCTGGGCGTAGGCGAAGCCGGAGGCGAGCATCAGTCCGACGGCCGCGGTCGATAACATCAAGTGCTTGCGCATAGTCCCTCTCCTCGACAATTCACAGCAACAGACGCGAACGTTCTGCGGGTACGAAGGTTCCTGCCAAGGAACGGGAGCAGATCACGCGGCTTACATTGCGTCCTTCAACGTGAGGCGGGCCGTGAATGTCACGGTGGTCTTGCCGACCAGCGCCATGCCTTCGACCTCGGCGCCGCCGGCCGAGTAGTCGCCCGAGAAACCGCAGGTGACCTCCCTGCCGCCGAATGCGAGGGTCTTGCCGATGGCTTCGGTATGCTGATTGACGATCATGTCGCCGCGCCACTTGCCGTTCCGGAACGTGTAGCTGCCGGTGTAATAGAAATAGCTGTCGCCGCCCATGATGCGCCCGTCGCAGAGCACGACCACGCCCCTGGCCTGACCGCGTTTGCCGTCGCGCATTTCGATATCGAAGATGTAGAGGCCGTTGACGACCTTGGCTTCCTCACCCGCCCCCTCTCCGACTGGCATCCGATCGTCCCCTCAATGTCCATGCGCCGCGCCGATCAGTTCGGCACGTTCCGTTCAAGATCCTCAAGCCATGCCGCCGCGCTCGCATCCGACGGGGCTCGCCAGTCGCCGCGCGGCGACAATGACCCACCCGCCGAGACCTTCGGTCCATTCGGCATCGCCGAGCGCTTGAACTGGCTGAAAGCGAAGAAGCGACGCAGGAATACCTCGAGCCAGCGCCGGATCTCGGGAAGATCGTAGGCCCTGCGCCGGTCGCTCGGGAAGGCCGGCGGCCATTCGCCCGTGGCGACGTCCTTCCAGGCGTGCTGCGCCATGAAGGCGATCTTGGAGGGACGCATGCCGAAGCGCAGCGTGTAGAACAGGTTGAAATCCTGCAGCTCGTAGGGCCCGACCGACGCTTCCGTGCTCTGCGGCTTCTCGCCCGGCTGCACCGGCACCAGCTCTGGAGAGATTTCGGCAGCGAGGATCGCGCCAAGCGTGCGGTTGACGTTGTCGCTGAACTGGTTCGATGAGATCACCCAGCGGATGAGATGCTGGATCAGCGTCTTCGGCACGCCGGCATTGACGTTGTAATGCGCCATCTGGTCGCCGACGCCATAGGTGCACCAGCCGAGCGCGAGTTCAGAGAGATCGCCCGTGCCGATAACGATGCCGCCGTGATGGTTGGCGAGGCGGAACAGATAGTCCGTGCGCAGGCCAGCCTGCACATTCTCGAAGGTGACGTCGTAGACCTTCTGGCCCTTGCCAAAGGGGTGGCCGATATCCTTCAGCATTTGCGTGGCCGTGGCGCGGATGTCGAGCTCTTGCCAGCTCGTCTGCAACGCCTTCATCAGCGCCAGCGCGTGGGTCTTGCTCTCGCTGCCGGTCGCAAAGCCCGGCATCGTGTAAGCCAGGATGTTTTCGCGCGGCAGGCCGAGGAGATCGACTGCCTTGGCGGCGACGATCAGGGCGTGCGTGGAATCGAGCCCGCCGGAGACGCCGATCACGACGCGCTTGGTGCCGGTGGCGCGCATCCGCTGAACGAGGCCGGCGACCTGGATGTTGTAGGCCTCGTAGCAATCCTGCTCGAGCAGGCTCTCGTCGCTCGGCACGAACGGAAACCGCTCGACCTTGCGCAGGAAGCCGATGTCGGCGGCCGGCGGCTTCAGCGCGAATGTCACCTTGCGGAAAAACGCCTCTCGCTGCCGGCGATTGTCGTCGAACGTGCCCATCAGCGCGCGCTCCTGCCTGAGCAGGTCGAGATCGACGTCGGCCAGCGTAATCTGGCCGTCCTGGCGGAACCGCTCGCCCTCGGCCAGCAGCACGCCATTCTCGTAGATCGAGGTCTGGCCGTCCCAGGCCAGATCGGTGGTCGATTCCCCTGCTCCGGCGGCGGAATAGACGTAGGCTGCGAGGCAGCGCGCCGATGTCGATTGGCACAGCAGCGCGCGCGAGCGTGCCCGGCCGATCGTGATCGGGCTGCCCGAGAGGTTGATCAGCACGCTGGCGCCCGCGAGGGCGAGCTCGGATGCCGGCGTCACCGGAATCCACATGTCCTCGCAGATCTCGACGCCGATGGTGAGGCCCGGAACGTCCTCGGCCGAGAACAGAAGGTCGACGCCGAACGGCGCATGCAGCCCGCCAAAGGAGATCGTCTCTCCGGCGATGCCCGCGCCGGAGGCGAAATGCCGTCCTTCGTAGAATTCGCGATAGGTCGGCAGATAGCTCTTGGGCACAACGCCGAGCACGTTGCCGCGATGGATGACGACCGCACAATTATAAATGCGATGGCCAAAGCGCAGCGGTGCGCCGACGATCAGGACTGTCATCAGTGCCGCGGAGGCCTCGGCGATCGCAGCGAGCCCGCGCTCGACCGCATCGAGCAGCGGATCCTGCTTGACCAGGTCTTCGATCGCGTAGCCGGACAGGCACAGCTCGGGAAACACGGCAACTGCCACCGATTGTTCGTGGCAGGCATTGGCCGCCACCAGGACGGCCTTCGCATTGGCCGAGGGGTCGGCCACGCGGGAGGTGGTGACGCAGGCCCCTACGCGCGCAAATCCATGGGCATAGATCGAGTGGAAAGACATCAAGCGCTGTACCTTCAATCCTTGCAATCTCTTCAATCACTTGCGCCACTAGCCGCAGCCGCCAGCACCGCATCATATGTAGCCCATCGACCGGCGCCCGTGCAGACCATCCGCCGTCATGCATAACCGATTTGCATGTCGGCCAGCCGGCGCCCGCGACGTCAGGCGCTGCGCGCCAAGACCCCGGACAGGTCGTCGCGGAGCCATTCGGCTATCCGAGGCCAGGCATGGGCGTGGGTCCGCGCCCCCATGAAAAGGCCGAGATGACCGCTCGGCTCGGAAGCTGCCGCAATGAAAGCCGGCGGCGTGCCGACGAGATCAGCGGTGGCGAGCGCCTGCACAGCCGGCACGACGTCGTCGTCCAGCCCGGCCAGCAGGAAGATCGGCGCCTTGACGTCCTTCAGGTCAACCGGGCGGCCGAGCGCGACGAATTTGCCGCCGGCAATCCGGTTCTCCCGGAAAATCCAGTTGACGATCTGAAGGTAATAAGTGCCGGGCAAATCGAGCGTCTCGCTATTCCAGCGGTCGAAGCGCGCGAGCAGGGTCGCGCCCTCCTCGTCCGAGAGTCCCCTCTGCAACGCCACTGCGATATCGTCGCCGTCAGGCGCCTTGGACCAGAAGCGCAGCATCTCCTCGCCCCTGACATTGCCGCCGCCGCGAGCGACGAGCTGGTCGTAGACCAGCTCGGGCGCGTTGCGGGCGAGCCGCGACAGCGCCGAGTCGATCGACAGATCGACCGGAGCGCCGACCAGGACCAGCCGCCGCACCTTGGTCGGAAAGCGCGCCGCATAGAGCAGCGACAGCCAGCCGCCCTGGCACAACCCGACGAGATCGACCGGCGCGCCGATCTCGTCGATGGCGACGTTGAGATCGGTCAGATAGCTGTCGATCGAGAGATAGCGCATCTCCGGCGTGGCTGACCGCCAGTCGGTGAGATAGACGCGGTCGATGCCGCCATTTTGCAGCGACTGCACCACGCTGTGGCCAGGCGCGAAGTCGGCGATCAGGGCCCGATGCAGCGCATAGGGCGCGCAGACCAGCGCCGGCTGCCCGGACCGCGTCTGCGTGAAATCGCGCAGGCGCATGGTCGCAAGCTCCAGCGCGACCGTGCTGGGCGTCGTCCACAGCAGGCTGCTCTCGCCCTGCTCCGCAGCTCCACGTTCCAGCCACCAGAAACAGGCGTCCATGGCCAGTCGCGCCGCCGCAAACGGCCACAGCAGCGGGTCATCCGGCGCATGGCCTGATCCGCCTGGCTGTCTGCCGGCCTTCTCCACCATGGCTATCTCATCCTCACAGGAACGCCTCGAGGCTCACGACCGAAATGCCGCGATCCTTAAAACTCCTGTGGGTGGCAGCCACGGAGCCGTCGAGATCGATGCCGCGACAGGCGTCCTCGACGACGGCGACCTCGAAACCTGCCGTGCGAGCGTCCTCCGCCGAGAAGCGAACACAGAAATCCAGCGCCAGACCGGCGACGAAGACGGTCTTCAGCTCGCGTTCGCGCAAGTAACCGAGCAGTCCGGTCGGCGTCTTATGGTCGTTCTCGAATAGCGCCGAATAAGAATCGATGCCGCGGCGAAAGCCCTTGCGCACCACCAGGCTCGCCCTGACAACGTCGAGCTCCCGGTGGAATTCAGCGCCCGTCGTACCCTGCACGCAATGAGAGGGCCAGAGAACCTGGGTGCCGTAGTCGAGCTCGATGGTCTGGAACGGCTGCTTGCCGGCATGGTTGGCCGCGAATGACACGTGATCACGCGGATGCCAGTCCTGGGTCAACACCACATTGGCGAATTTTTGGGCGATTCGGTTGATGGCGGGGACGACCTTTTCGCCGCCGGGAACGGCGAGCGCCCCGCCGGTGCAGAAGTCGTTCTGTACGTCAATCGCCAGCAGCACGTCGCGGTCGGAAATCTTCATCGCTGGTCTCGTTGCATCTGCGCCGGCGCGAAGGCGCCAGGCGCGCTCCCCTAGTGTCCGCCTTCCCGCGCTGCTGCGCAACCGTTGGTCCGTGAGGAAGCACCCGCGAATTGGTCGGCGGAAGGGCGCACAGGGTGCAACGGTTTGACGTCAACCGTGTTGACTAGCTGCACCCAAGGACGGATTCTGACAGCCGTTCGCAATTTGCGATCAGAGAGCGGAGGAAGCGGTTCCCGCAGCCCGTGCGGCTGCGGCAGCCATATGGCCATGACGATCGGCAAGACAGGACAGATTCTTCTCGCCGATATCGGCGGCACCAATGCGCGCTTCGCGCTGAGCCAGGCTGAATCGAGTAACGGCGATCCGACCGGACCGATCGACTACGTCAAGGTCGCCGACTTCCCGACCGTTCGGGAGGCCATCGTCGATGTTCTCGCTCGCAGGTCCTCCGGCGGGCAGCCCGGAAGAGCCGTGCTGGCGGTGGCGGGCCCCGTCACCAACAATCGCTGCGTCATGACCAACAGTCCGTGGGTCATCGACGGCAACGAGCTGCAAGCTGCGCTCGGCTTCGACAGCGTCCACGTGCTCAACGACTTCGAGGTGGTGGCCTGGTCCCTTCCCGCCTTGCAGCCTGCCGACCTCATTCCGCTTGGCGGCCAGAATGGCCTGCCCGGAGAGCCCTTGCTGGTGGTTGGGCCCGGAACCGGCTTTGGGGTGTCCTGTTTGGTCGAGCGCCATGGCGCACGGCTGGCGGTCGTGACCGAGGCCGGTCACGCCACCCTGCCGGCGGAGAACGAGCGCGAGGAACGCGTGATCGCCTGTCTGCGCAAGCGCCTCGGCCATGTCTCCATCGAGCGCGGCGCGCTCTCGGGTTCCGGCCTGCAAAGCCTCTACGAGGCCCTGGCGGAGGTCGATGGCGCCCAAGTACCGCATCGGGATCCTGCCGCCATCACAAAGGCCGCGCTGGAGGGCACTTGCCTCGTCAGCCGCGCGACGCTCGACATGTTCTGCGCCATCCTCGGCTCGGTCGCGGGCAATCTCGCCGTGACCTTCGGCGCCCGCGGCGGCGTCTATATCGCCGGCGGGATCGTGCCGCGTTTTCCCGAGTTCCTCGCGGCGTCCGCATTCCGAGCACGCTTCGAGGCCAAGGGACGCTTCCAGGATTACTTGCGCAACATCCCGACCAGGCTGGTGATCAAGCCCGATGCGAGCTTCGTCGGCCTCAAGATGTTCGCCCAGCACAATCCAATTGACCAAATTGAGCGGACGAAGCGCCCGCTCGCGGGTCCAGCAATTCACAGCTGATTGCAGCGTACACCGGATTTCACGCAGGATCGTGCTTGCCTGCGCGTTTGGCATGCGAAACAATCCTGTCCTGTGTGTGGCGTAGTTGCGGGGGCGTGGCATGCGTAAACAGGATTTCGGTTTCGACTATCACCGCTATCACCGCCTGCTGCGCGAGGCGGATAACGAAGACAAGCGGCTGGCCTTGATCGAGCTCCTGATCGAGGAAAAGGCAAGGGACCGGCTGGCCGCCCAGCGCGCTTCGGATCGCGCCGCCATGACGGCGCATACCATTGCCACGGTGCTGAGAAAGGGTCGCAACTGAGGCTTGCGAGCTCGTCCCGGCGCGGGAGAACACGGGCGATTGCGACTTCGTTAACGATGCCTCGCAATCTGACGTCAAACTTTTTGCTCTAAGACTTCCCCCACCTGAGGCAAATCAGGGCCAATAACCAATAAAGGGGGGAAGTGAACATGAGCATGATCTCGCTCGCCGTAATGCCGGCCGCCGCCGAACCGCGGTTCGCCGTTTCTTCGTTCAAGACCATCTTGCTGTTCTGCTGCACCGGCCTGGCCGTCTCGTTCGGCCTGATCGCGCGTGGCATCGATCTCAGCGCCGGCCTGATCTGACAGCGCGCCGAGCTCTTTCGCCAAATGGCCGTCCCCGACGGGCGGCCATTTTCGTTGGTGATCTCAGTGCGGCGTCTCGCCGTCACCAGTGCGGCGTCTAGGCCGGCATTCAATGCGGCGCCTTCTCTGTGGCTTCCGGAAACATCGAATCGATCATCGCCTTGAGCTGATCCATCGCGATCGGCTTTCGCAGGATCGGCCTGCGCCGCAGCAAGGACGGCAGCAGCTCCGGTCCATAACCCGTCGCGAACAGAAACGGTTTTCCGCGTCGCTCGATCAGGTCGGCGACGGGATCGACGTAGACGCCCATCAGATTGATGTCGAGGATGGCCAGATCGTACTGCGCGGTCATGGCAAAGGCGCTGGCATCGCGGACATTGTCCGCTTCCGCAACGACGCGGTGGCCGAGCTCCTCCACCATGTCGGCGATCATCATCCGGATCAACGCCTCGTCTTCGACCAGGAAAACGGAGAGTCCGTCCGCCATATCAACCCCGCAGTCAGCCTTACGAAGCTAACCATAACCGAATTGCGGAGAGGATACACGAATTCGTGGCCGGCGCCCTTAATTCAGACGCGCCCGATCCGATTCAACTTGATCAATCCAATCCTCGCTCGTGGCTCAGGCGCACCATCTCCTGAATGAAGACCTGCTTCTGCTTGTCATCGAGGCTTGAATAGAGCGGCTCGGCCGCGTCGGCGACGTTGCGCTGGTCGGCCGCCCGGTCGATCAGGAACTGCGCCTCGTTGCGCATCTGCTCGATGATATCGTCGGGCGGATCGCGCTTGGCGCGCGCGACCCGAAGGTTGAGCCGCTCTGCACCATTATGCCCGAGGTAGTGCATGGCGCTCGAGAAGCCGTACCAGTGCTTCTCCTGATCGGGCGTGAGGTTCAGTTCGGTCTTGATCCGCTCGATATAGGCATCGCTGTTGGCAACGATCTGTTCCGCGCTCTGCTGCGGAGCGCCGGTCTGGGTGAGAACCGTCACATCCTTATTTTCTTTATTGTCCTTGCCATTTTGCGGGGCGTTCTTCGCTTCCTTGCTCGCTTTGGTGCCCTTCCCCGCCTTGGCGCTCTTGGCGTCCTTGTCCTTGCCGCCCGGCTGCTTGGCATCCTTGCTTGCATCCTTGCTGGCCTCCTTGGGCGGCGGCGCCTGATTGCCATTGTTGCCGACGCCGAGCACGCCGGTGAAGACGCCCACCACGCCGCCGATGGCGCCGCCGAGCACGCCGCCGACCGGACCTGCCGCCTTGTTTCCGGCCGCCGCGCCCTCCTGAACGCCTTTGACCAGACCTTGGGCGTTCGCCACCGCGGCGACGCCCAGCAGCAGCGCGAGCACGGACCCCAGCGCCAACCATCGTCGCAGGTGAAGCCGCGCTGGCAGCACCGGTTTGATCATTCTCGTCTCCATCGTCGATCTGGCTGGCCTGTCGGGCGAAAGGCCCATGGCAATTGCAACTCTATCGTTTCCGCCGCGCCGAGGTCCAGACGCCACCAATCGCCGTCCACGCCCGAAAAGTCTTTCGCGCGAAGCGGTTATGCAGGCTTATTCGAAACTGCGGCGTAATTGCGCACGGATCGTTCGAGGGCTCGTTAGCGCCAAGTGTGCGTCGCAAAATGAACGTCCGCGGTTTGCCTGCAACACACGGTCGTGAATGCGCTCGCGGCGCTGCCGGGGCACACCATTAGTTCTAGACGAGGAGCCGTTCGGCTTTCTCGACAGATGCGATCAATCATGATCTGATCGCGCTACCAATTTGCTGCGATCTCGCGTGAATACCGCGAGCCGACGGCACCAATAAGAAAATCCAACAACGAGAACTCAAGAAAGAAGTCTCTCAGAGGAAACTCCAACAACAACACCCAAGCGAGGAAACGAGATGTCACGCAAGACACTGACGCGACGTCAATTTGTGGCTGCCACTGCAATGTCCTCCGCGGCGCTGATCACGGCGCCTTATGTCAGGGGCGCTTATGCCGCCGGCAAGCTCTCAATCGGCTTCTGGGACCATTGGGTGCCCGGCGCCAACAAAGCCTCGACCGATCTCGTCAACGAATGGGCCGCGAAGGAGAAGGTGGAAGTCTCCATCGACTACATCACCAGCAACAACAAGAAGATCGAGCTGACCGCCGCGGCCGAAGCCCAGGCCAAGTCGGGTCATGACATTCTTCAGATGCCGAGCTGGTGGCCGCAGGCCTATGCCGAGAACCTCGAGCCGCTCAACGACGTCATGGAGCCGCTCCTCAAGCAGAATGGCGAGGTGAACGGCACCGTCAAATATCTCGGGAATTCGGGCGGCAAATGGCTCGCAGTGCCCGCGACCCCCGGCAGCCAGATCAAGGGGCCCTGCTCCCGCATCGATTTGATGAAGCAGCACGCCGGCATCGACGTACAGGAGATGTACCCGGCCGGCAGCCCGCCCAAAGCGGACAATTGGACCGTGGAGACCTTCCTGAAGGCAGCCGAGGCTTGCCAGAAGGCCGGCTTTGCATTCGGCATCGGCCTCGGCGAGACCACCGACAGCGTGGATACCGCCGGCGCGATCTTTCAGTCCTTCGGCGCCGAGCTCGTCAACGCCAAGGGCGATATCACGGTGAAGACCGATCAGGTTCGCCAGGCCATGGAATTCTACAAGAAGCTGATCGCGTTTCTGCCGCCGGATGCACCCTCCTGGGACGATGCCTCGAACAACAAATGGCTGATCTCCGGCCGTGGCGCGATGATCCTGAATCCGCCGAGCGCCTGGGCTGTTGCCAAGCGCGATGCGCCGCAGGTCGCCGAGCAGTGCTGGACGCACGGCTTCCCGTCCGGTCCGAAGGGCCGGTTTGCGCCGTACCTGCCGTACTTCTGGGGCGTCTGGAGCTTCGGCAAGAACAAGGAGGCGGCCAAGAGCCTGCTCGTTCACTTGTCCGCGCCGTCATCGATCGAGAAGTTCGTCGCGGTGAGCGGCGGCTATGACCTGCCGGCCTATGCGAACATGACCAAGTTCAAGACCTGGGCGGAAGAAGGGCCGCCGAAGGGAACGCTCTTTCACTATCCTGACCCGTACAAGCATCAGACGCTGTCGATCGCGGCATCGCCAGCGCCGCCCAAGATCGCACAGCAGATCTACTTCCAGGCGACGCTGACCAAGATGGCACTGCGTTATGCGCGAGGCGAAACGTTGGAGCAGGCGCTCGCCTGGGCCGAGGGCGAGTGCGAAGGCTTCATGCGGAGCTAGGCCGGGGCCTGCTGACAGGGCGGCTCGCGTCACCTGCGTGAGCCGCCCTGGCTCCGTGCTTCAATCTGCTTGACGGTGGAGCCGCCTCGCCGGCTTCACGGTTGGACAGCATAAGAGCATACAGAAAGACTGACCCAAGGATTCTGATATGGCCGATGTCGTCGTTGAGCGAGGTCGCATCGCCCGTGCGGCGGGCGCCCGCAGGGGAACGAGCCTGCGCAATGCGCTCGGGCGCAAATCGACGGTCGCGTTTTTCCTGACGCTGCCGCTGATCCTCCTGATCGCGCTGCTCGTGCTCTACCCCGCCTTCTATTCCGTTCATCTGGCCACGCTGAACAAGTCGATGACGAAGTTCGTCGGCTTCGGCAACTTGACCTTCCTGTTCAAGCGCGAGACGTTCTGGATGGTGGTGCAGCAGTCCTGCATCTTCGCGATCACGGCCGTGATCTTCAAAGCGCTGATCGGCTTCATCGTCGCGCATTTCGTCCACAACATTCCGGCCAAGGGCCAGCGCAAATGGCGCGGCATGCTGCTGGTGCCCTGGGTGATCCCACCGGCAATGAGTACGCTGGCCTGGCTGTGGCTGTTCGACCCTTCCTACAGCGCCTTCAACTACACGCTGTCCTTCTTCGGCGTCGGCCCGATCCCCTGGCTCGGCGACACCTTCTGGGCACGCTTCTCCGTCATCCTCGTCAACATCTGGTACGGCGCGCCTTTCTTCATGATCATGTATCTGGCCGCGCTGAAATCCGTCCCCGATCAACTCTACGAGGCCGCCGCGATCGATGGCGCCAATTGGTGGCAGCGGATCTGGTACGTCACCTTGCCGATGATGCGCAATATCATCGCCATCACCACGCTGTTCTCGCTGATCGTCACCTTCGCCAATTTCGACATCGTGCGCATCCTGACCTCAGGCGGTCCGCTGGATACGACGCATCTGTTCGCCACCTGGGCGTTCCAGGTCGGCATCCAGAGCAGCGACATCCCGCTCGGCGCCTGTGTCTCGCTGTTCATGGTGCCGATCCTGGCGGTCGCTGCGATCTTCATCCTGCGCGATGTCAACAAACGCGGAAACGAAGCCTGATGAGCACGCTCGCAATCGACAAGGCCGGCCCCTCCCGCAAGGTCAAGTATGGCAGCATGAGCCGCGACCGCGCCTGGGCGCTGCGCTGGTCCTACTTCTTCCTGGTGCTGTTCGCGATCTTCTTCCTGACGCCGCCGATCTATATGCTGATCACCTCGCTCAAGAGCAGCGCGGAGATATCGGCGGCAACCAATCCCTGGTGGGTATTCCACCCGACGCTGTCGAACTATGTCGAGCTGCTGAGCTCGAACCAGTTTCTGCGCTTCTTCTGGAACTCGTCGATCGTGTCGATCGTGGTCGTGATCATCACGATGCTGATCAGCATCCCCGCGGCCTTTGCGCTGGCGCGGATGAAGTTCTGGGGCTCAGCGACGCTGGCCACCGGCGTCTTTCTTACCTACCTGATCCCGGACAGTCTTCTCTTCATCCCGCTGTTCAAGATGCTCGGGGTCGTCCAAGACTACACCGGCATCACGCTGCTCAACCGATGGTACGTGCTGCTGTTCATCTATCCGACGTTGACGGTGCCGTTCTGCACCTGGATCATGATCGGCTATTTCGCCTCGATCCCGAAGGAGCTCGATGAAGCCGCCCTCATCGATGGCGCCTCGTGGCTCCAGACCTTGACCCGGATCTTCATTCCCGTTGCATTGCCCGGGCTGATCGCGGCGACCATCTTCGCCTTCACGGTGTCCTGGGCCCAGTTCCTCTATCCGCTGGTGTTCACGACCTCGATCGATCAGCTCGTGCTGCCGGTCGGCATCACCACCACACTGATCAAGGGCGACGTCTTCAACTGGGGACAGATCATGACCGGGGCGCTGCTTGGCGCCGCGCCGCCGCTGATCATCTACGCCTTCCTGATGGACTATTACATTGCCGGCCTGACCGCCGGCGCGACGAAGGGTTGAAATCGAGGGGTTGAAGTGCAATGGCCGACGTTTCCCTGCGTAAGGTGATCAAGCGTTACGACGATGTCGAAGCCGTGCGCGGCATCGATCTCGATATCTCCGATCATGAATTCATCGTGCTGGTGGGCCCCTCCGGCTGCGGCAAGTCGACGACGCTGCGCATGATCGCAGGGCTCGAGGACATCACCGACGGTGACATCATGATCGGCGGCGACGTGGTCAACGACGTGCCGCCGAAGGACCGCGACATCGCCATGGTGTTCCAGAATTACGCGCTCTATCCGCACATGACGGTCGCGGAGAACATGTCGTTCGGCCTGCGCCTGAAGCACTATCCCAAGGCCGAGATCAAGGCGCGAGTGACCGAGGCCGCCCGGCTCCTCGACATCACCGACCTGATCGATCGCAAGCCGAAGCAGCTATCCGGCGGCCAGCGCCAGCGCGTTGCGATGGGCCGGGCCATCGTACGCAATCCGAAGGTGTTCCTGTTCGACGAGCCGCTGTCCAATCTCGACGCCAAGCTGCGCGTGCAGATGCGGATCGAGATCAAGAAGGTGCACCAGAAGGTGCGCACCACCACGGTCTACGTCACCCACGACCAGGTCGAGGCGATGACGCTGGCCGACCGCGTCGTTGTGATGAACAAGGGATGTATCGAGCAGATCGGCACGCCGAACGAGCTCTACCACAAACCGGCGACACGCTTCGTCGCGGGCTTCATCGGCTCGCCCGCGATGAACTTCATTCCGTGCCGGCTCGAGGACGTCGGCGGCACGCTCCAGATCCGTCTCACCGACCGCATCGCTTTCCCGCTGCCGCCAGCCCGCGCCGCACGCTACAAGACTCTGCCGCGCACCGAGAAGCTGCTGCTGGGCCTTCGCCCCGAGCACCTCACCGAGTCGCATGCGCATCTCGCGCCCGGCGTCGAAACCTTCGAGACCGTGCTCGACGTAACCGAACCGATGGGGATGGAGACGCTGGTCTATTTCGGGCTCGACGGCACGCCGGTCTGCGGCCGCGTCGATCCCAATGCCGGCGCCAAGGACGGGGCACCCATGCGTTTGGCGATGGACCTCAACAACATGCACCTGCTAAACGAGGCGTCCGGCGTCGTGTTGTGATGCCGGTCCAAGAAACTCGCGCAGGCAGGAGACGATGGCGACCAACAAGAAGAAGATTTTCGTTACGCAAACTTTGTCGCAAGGGGCACGCGCCCTCCTCACCCAGCGGGACGATATCGAGCTCGTCGAGTTTCCGAACCTGATCTCCGCCAAGGACTTCGAGGCTCTGCTCAAGAGCCATGCACCGGTCCATGGCGTCGCGCTCGGCGCCACCGCCTTTGGCGAGACCGAGCTCGAAGCCGCAAAAGACATGAAGGTGGTGACCCGCATCGGCGTCGGCTACGACGCCGTCGACGTGCCCGCCCTCTCCCGCCGCAAGGTGCCGCTGATGGTCGCTGGCAGTGCCAACTCGCCCTCGGTCGCGGAAGCCGCGCTGTTTATGATGCTGACGCTGGCCAAGCGCGCGCAGGAATTGCACGCTTGCGTCAAGGACGGCAAATGGGCCGACCGGCTCGGCATGCTGCCGTTCGATCTCTACGGCAAGACCGTGCTGATCATCGGCTTCGGCCGTATCGGCAGTCGCACCGCCAAGCGCTGCCTGGCGATGGAGATGAAGGTACAGGTCTATGATCCCTACAAGCCGGCTGCCGATATCAAGGCTGCCGGCTGCGAGCCCGTCGCCGATTTCGATGCCGCGCTGCCTCATGCCGATTTCGTCACCATCCATTGTCCGAAGACGCCGGAGACGGTCGGCCTGTTCGATGCGGCACGGATCGGTCGGATGAAGCCGAAATCCTATCTCATCAACACCGCGCGCGGCGGTATCGTGAACGAGGCCGCGCTCTATGACGCGCTGGTCTCCGGCAAGCTCGCCGGTGCCGGTATCGATGTGTTCGAGGTGGAGCCGCCGCCGCTCAGCAACGCACTGTTTGCGCTGCCCAACGTCATCATGGCCCCGCATGTTGCCGGCGTTACCGTCGAGGCCGTGAGCCGCATGAGCGAGCAGACCGCGCGCAACATCCTGAGTGCGCTGGACGGCGATCCGATCCGGCAGAACGTCATCAATCAGGACGTGCTGGGCTGAGCCGAACTCCGGGCGGGCGGCGCAGGCGCTCGCTTGGGACGACCAAAAACCGTCCCATTTTGGTGCAGATCGAGCCCCAACTCAGCCTTAATCAAACGCGCGTAATGAGCCAGGGCGCACCGGCAGTGGGACAGACCAGCCGGCCGCGTCGAGCTGGAGGATGGACCCTTGGCAGAGATCGACCCGACCGACCACGCGCTGGCGACCATCGCCAGCATTTTAGAGCACCCCGAGCCCGTTCTCGCCGTACGTGAGACCGAGACCGAAATGGTGGTCGCTGGTGAACGTGAGCACATCGCCGCCGACGAGCAGCCAATTGTCAACGAGCATCCGGTGGTCGAGGAGCAGCCGCTGGTGCCGGAGCACACTGATGCGGACGGCTACAGCAAGGTCGGCCCGGGCCCGATGGTGGCGATCCGCCTCAAATGGACGGTCCATCGCGGCGACGACGGCCAATTCTACGTCCACGAGACCATCGGCGAGCAGTCGGCGCCCGTGGTTAGCGGCCCGATGACGAGCGAAGCCGCCGTGCATTTCGTCGACGCGCAGGAGCACGAAGCGCATCGGCGCTTCGAAGAGCTGCGCAGCGAAATTGCCGGCCGCAGCTCGCTCGCCGAATTCGAGCGCAAGGGCGAAGCGTAGGTTTACGTGCGTTCGGACGTCGCTATACACCTCTCCCCGCCGGGGAGAGGTGGAGGCCGAGCATCTACTTCCTTCCCAAATAATCCTTCTTCACCAGCTCGACGCCGGCGTGCCGCAACAGGTCGTAGGCCGTCGTCACGTGAAAGAAGAACTGCGGGACGCTGAAGGTCAGCAGCAGCGTTCGTCCGGTGAAGGGCAGCTCGGTGCCGTTCTTCAGCTTGAAGAAAACATTGCGTTCGGCCGACGCGTCTATCTCGGCACGCGGCAGGCTTTCGATGAACTCGATCGACGTCGCGATGCGTGCCTGAAGTCCGGCCATGTCGTGCTCCAGCACCGGCAGCGTGATCGGTTCGCGCTCCGCCAGCAAGGCCGGGGCGACCACGGCATGGCGGCAGGCCTCGCCGACCTGCTGCGCCAGATCGTACATGTTCGGCGCCAGGCGCATACCGAGCAGAACCGCCGGATTGAACTTGCGGGTCTCGGCATAGGCCACGCCCTTGTCGAGCAATCCGGACAGGTTGCGCAAGTACGGCACGAAGAGGCCAACCGAGGCCTCGTACATCGAGATCGTCACCTCTGAATTCCCTTCAATTCCGCCTCGCCAGCGACGGGCATCTGGTCTAAATCCACTCCGCACAATGACAGTTCGGGCACGGGTGGAAAAGAGATGATCGTTCGAATCTGGGCAGCTTTGGCCGTGGCGTTGCTGGTGAATGTCTCGGCGCATGCGCAGCAGGCGCCCTCGCGCCTCGACGAGATAGTCAAGCGCGGCACCTTGCGCGTCGGCATGACCGGCGACTACAAGCCCTTCACCTATCTGGACAAGACCACGCAGCAATTCAGCGGCTTCGACGTCGACATGGCGCAGGCCCTTGGCAACGCGCTCGGCGTCAAGGTCGAATTCGTGCCGACGGCCTGGCCGAAGCTGATGAAGGATTTCGAGGCCGACCAGTTCGATATCGCCATGGGCGGCGTCTCCGTCACGCTCGACCGGCAGAAGAAAGGCTTCTTCTCCACGCCGATCATGCGCGAGGGCAAGACGCCGATCGCGCGCTGCGCCGACACGGCCAAGTACCAGAGCATCGCCGACATCGACAAGAAGGGCACCCGAATCATCGTCAATCCCGGCGGCACCAACGAACGCTTCGCGCGCGCCAACATCAAGGATGCCGAGATCACTGTCTTCGCCGACAACACCGTGATCTTCGACGAGATCGCCAAGGGCAACGCCGATCTGATGATGACCGACGCCTCCGAGACGCGATACCAGCAGAAGCAGCATGCCGGCGTGCTCTGCGCGGTGCACCCTGAAAAGCCGTTCGATTTTTCGGAGAAGGCCTATTGGCTGCAGCGCGACATGGCGCTGAAGGCCTTCGTCGACCAATGGCTGCATATTTCCATGGAAGACGGCAGCTACAGGAAAATCTACAACGCTTGGTTCGACTAGCGACTATCGCGACGCCTAGTCGTATCCGTCTTCCGTCACTCCAAATGCGTGCGGAAAAAGGTCGCGGCCGCGCTGTTGAAGGCGTCGTGGAACGCCTTCCGATCGAAGCCAGGAGGATCGGTGCACAGGATCGGAGCGGCCTCGGTCAACTTGGGTGGACATGGCGCGATAAAGGAGAAATGCGCCGAGTTCGGCACGATCCGGTAGTCGGGGCGTTTCGGAAGCAGCTGTTCCAGCGCATCAATGGTATCAGGCACGACGCCATCGCCTCCGAGCGCCGAACGCCACAAGAGAATTGGGATATTCACGTCGGCTAGCCGCTCGCGATTAAAGAGGCCTTCGAAAAGTGGCGGATCCGCCAAGATAGCCGCTTTGATGCGGGGATCATGCACGGCCGGCTCGGTTGGCGCGCGGCCATCGCGAACGTCCTGGCATTTCGGCGTCGCCCCCCGCTCCTTCTCGCAGAGCGGAGCAAGCGCGCCGAAATCGGGGTTGCCGCCAATCACGACGAGACCGGTATAGGCGCCCCGCGAGAATCCGAACAGGCCAATCCGCTTGGAGTCCAGGACCGCAGCCTCCGTCCAGGTACGAAGCATGAAATCTGTGAGCCGCTTCATGTCGCGGGGACGCTCAACCAGCACGGAAAACTCATCGGTCCGGCTACTGTCCCTTGCGGTGTCACCCGGATGGTTGATCGCGGCGACTACGAAGCCGGCATCCGCCAGTATCGCAGCAGTATCGTTGTGGCTCAAAAACGAGCCGCGCCGCCCGTGCGAGAAAACGATCAGCGGCAGTCGATTGCCCGCTACCGGACAGTCCTTCACGCCTGCCAGGGTGATACCACCGCCCAAGGCGATTTCGGATAGCTGGGCGGCGCATGGAGTCCACACCATGCCCTTGAGCGCGGGCCCGGCGGCATCCGCGGGCACTTCGAGAAACCGGAGCCCGGCTGCTTGTGCCGGCGTCGCAGCAAGGCAATAGACGGCAGTCAGAATGATTGCGCCAAATCGTAGCTGTGACATGAGCGTGTGCTTTCGGATCATTCAACCACAACGGTTGTACATGTCCATGCTGTGACCGGTCCAGAGGCGCGGCGCATCCCCGTCCAACTCTGGACCGACTTCGATCTTATTGAACCAGGATCGAGGGGAAGGCGACTCATACCGAGAACAGTGATCTAGATCACTTTTCGCGGTCGAGCCGGCGTGTAAGCGTCGGTCCGGGGACCATCTGTTCAGGAGATGCGAAATGAGGAAGCTGTTGGCTACGGCCGCATTCCTGTTGGCGAGCACGGCTGCTCAGGCACAATACACCTTCGAATATGGCGGGCGCACCATCCGCATCGATCCCGACCGCGGCACGGTGCAGATCCCCGGCGTGTACGACAACACCGGCCAGGGCAAGGCCAAGAAGGTCAAGAAGAACGAGCAGGCGCCGCAGCAGGCCACGGTGGATCCGCAAGCGCCGGCTGCTGCTCCGGCACCGGCCCCCGCTCCCGCCGCCGCGCCGCCCGCAGCCGTGCAGGCGCCTGCACCCGCCGCCGCAGCAACGCCGCCCGCAGCGCCGCAACCACCCGCTCCGCCACCGGCCACCGCCAACAACACGCCTGCCGACACGGCCGTGGCGCCGCCGCCTGCGCCGCCTCCGGCCCCTGCTCCCGTCGAGCAGCAGGCGGCGCCCGCTGTGACGCCACCGCCCGCCCCGACCGTGGCTGCCGCACCACCGGCGCCGCCTCCGCCACCCGCGCCGGCGCCTGCCCCCGCTCCCGTTCAGGCGGCTGCAGCCACGCCTCCTCCGGCAGCCGCGCCCACGCGCGATCTGAATTCGCCGCTCGGCGTTTGGCTCACGGAGGAGAAGGAAGGCAAGGTCCGCATCGAGCAATGCGGCACCAATCTCTGCGGCTATTCGGTCGATTCGAAATCGAACCAGAACGGCGAGCAGGTCCTGATCAACATGAAGCCCGGCAAAGATCAGAAATGGTCAGGCCGCATCCTCGACCCCAATTCCGGCTCGACCTACTACTCGACGATCGCGATGAAGGGCACCGACCGCTTGCGCGTGCAGGGCTGCGCCTTCGGCGGCATGTTCTGCGGCGGCCAGACCTGGACGCGGGTGAACTGAGATCGGGCTGATTGACCAATGCAAGGGGGCCCGAGGCGGGTCCCTTTGTTTTTACGCGCCCTTCGGTTGCGAGGTGCGCAAACTCACACAACCTCCTGCGCATGTGACAGCCCTCACATCGCCGGTTCCGGGTCCATGTCACGATCCCCGAACGGTCAACCACAGGGGCGTGTCATGAACGGCTTTCGCAAGGCTCTCTTCGCCACCATTGTCGCTATCGCCTTCCCGCTGGCGCAGGCCGATGCTGCGGGCTCCACCTTCGACGGTGCATGGAATGTCCGCATCGCCTCCTCGATCCAGGCCTGCGGCGACGGCGCGACCGTCTCGATCGGAATCAACAATGGGCAGATTGCATCGAGCAGCGCCGCGGTGACGGCGTCGGGCCGCGTCGCCGATGCCGGCAACATCAACGTCATGCTGAGCACCGGCATCAAGCGCGCCGTCGGTTTTGGCCGGCTCAACGGCACCTCCGGCTCCGGCACCTGGCGTGGTGCCATGTGCACGGGGACGTGGACGGCGGAAAGAATGTGATGGTGCCGCGGGGACAAGAAGCGAAGACGCCCGTAAACGCGCTGACGGCGTTTCTGCGCAGAGTCGGGACCCAGCGCTCGCGTAGTCCCAAATTTCTGCGTCCCGGGATCGGCGATGCACCGCCCTGGGGCGATGCACCTTGTCCCGCACGCGAGCGTCTTAGCCGACCGCTGCCCCATATTCGGCGTCGGTGACCGGCTCCAGCCAGGTCGAATAGACGCCGTCGAGCGCTTCCTGCATGGCGATGTGGCACATGCCGTTGGTCGGCGATGCTCCGTGCCAGTGCAATTCGCCCGGCGGAATCCAGACGGTGTCGCCCGGGCGGATCTCGCGGATCGGGCCGCCCTTGGACTGCACGCGCCCAACGCCGGAGATGACGTAGAGCGTCTGGCCGAGCGGATGATGGTGCCAGTTGGTGCGCGCGCCCGGCTCGAACGCGACGCGCGAGCAGTTCAACCGTGCCGGCGCGGGCGCCATGATGACCGGATCCTGCCACACGGTGCCGGTGAAGTTTTCCTTGGGCGCACGGCGGGTCGGCCGCGTGCCTGCAACAGTGATCTCCATGGGGATTACCTCGCTCCTCCCGGTTACTTCTTGCTAGCGGCGTAGCGCGCCTTGGTCTCGGCGTTCATGGGATAGAGGCCAGGCAGCACGGCGCCGTTGTTCACCTCGTTGACGATCCAGGCTTCCATCCGCTCCTGCTCGACGCCCTCGTTGAGCACGTGATCGAGCATCGCCTGCGGGATCAGCACGCAACCGTCCTGGTCGGCGACCACGATGTCGTTGGGAAACACCGCGACACCGCCGCAGCCGATCGGCTCGCCCCAGCCGACAAAGGTGAGGCCCGCAACCGACGGCGGCGCGGCATAGCCGTCGCACCAGACCGGAAGATTGGTGCCAAGCACGCCCTCGACGTCACGCACCACGCCGTCGGTGACGAGCGCGGTCACGCCGCGCTTGACCATGCGGGCGCAGAGGATGTCGCCGAAGATGCCGGCATCGGTAATGCCCATGGCATCGACCACGGCGATGCAGCCTTCGGGCATTGCCTCGATCGCGGTGCGGGTCGAGATCGGCGATGACCAGGATTCCGGCGTCGCCAGATCCTCGCGTGCGGGCACGAAGCGCAGGGTGAAGGCCGGGCCCACCAGGCGCGGCAGGCCCGGGCGCAACGGACGCGCGCCGCGCATCCACACATTGCGCAGGCCCTTCTTCAGCAGGACCGTGGTGATGGTGGCGGTGGTGATGCCGGCGAGGGTCTTGCGGGCTTCGGGGGACAGCGACATGGAAACAGACGAGCTCCGGATGGGCGGGAAAGAACGCGCGCATCTTGCGAGCCGCAGCCCTTGCGTCAAGGGCCAAGAGGCTAGCAATAACGCAGGGCCGCCGGGCTATTATGCGATGCGATAACAAGGCTTTATCGCTTCCCCTTGCATTAATTTATTGGACTTGCGGGCGCATTTACGCGAAGCAGGACGAAGCGGAACTCGAACGCTGGGGACCGCATTCTTCAGAAGTCCGATTTCGACAGCTCATGGCCTCGACGCTTCCCCCGCCCCGCCTTCTGCCCAGTGGCGACAGCGCCGTCACGGTCGAGTTCAGCCGCACCATCGACGATGATGCCAACCAGCGCGTGCTGGCGCTCGACAAGGCGCTTGCAGCAAACCCGATCGACGGAATCACTGAGGCCGTACCGACCTATCGCTCGCTGCTGGTGCACTACGATCCCGGCAAGATCGGTTTCGACGCGCTCGGCGAGAAGCTGCTCGCGCTCGCGAGCCAGAAGCTGCCGCCGGCAACCAAGGCTCGCCGCTGGCGCATTCCCGTCGCCTATGGCGGCGAGCACGGCATCGACCTCGAGGATGTCGCCAAGGCCCTCAACACCACCCCCGACGACATCGTCGCCCGTCACGTCGCCGGCGACTACAAGGTCGCCATGATCGGCTTTACGCCGGGCTGGTCCTATCTCAGCGGGCTCGATAAATTTCTCCACATGTCGCGGCGACAGAATCCGCGCGTGCTGACGCCCGCCGGCACGATCTCGATCGGCGGCGTCCAGGCCGGAATCCAATGCCTGGCCGCCCCGAGCGGCTGGCACCTTCTGGGCCGCACGCCGGTGCGGACCTATCAGCTCCACCGCAATCCGACCTTCCTCACCGAACCCGGTGATCGCGTGACGTTTTACGCCATCGACCACAAGTCGTTCGAGGAACTGGACCGCGCTGCTGAAGCCGGCGAAATCGTCGCCGACCAGGTGGTCGCATGAGCCGGCTCGTCGTCACCAGCATCGGGCCCGCAAGCTCCGTTCAGGATGGCGGCCGCCACGGCGCGCAGCGCTATGGACTGACGGTGAGCGGGGCGATGGACCGGCTGTCGCTTGCTGCGGCGAACACGCTTGTCGGCAACGGGCCGTTTGCGGCCGCCGTCGAGATCGGCCCGTTCGGCGCCTCTTTCACCGCACGTGATGGCGCCGTGCGCGTCGCGATGTCGGGCGCGCCGCGCAATGCGGACGTCGCCGGAAATCCGATCGCCATGGACACATCGGTGACCTTGAAGGATGGCGAGACTCTGACGCTGGGCTTTGCCCGCGGCAGCGCCTTCACCTATCTCGCGATCGAGGGCGCCATCAAGGGCGAGCCGGTGTTCGGCAGCCTCGCCGTGAATGCGCGCGCGGGCCTCGGCAGCCCCTACCCGCGCCCGCTCCAGGCCGGCGACGAATTCAACGTTGATGCCGCGAGCGGCGCGAGCGAGCTGCGGATCGAGTTGCCGAAGCCCGTGAGCGGCCCGATCCGTGTTCTGATGGGCCCGCAGGACGATGAATTCGACGACGTCAACAAGACGCTGTTTCTGGACAGCGAGTGGAAGATCTCGGCGACCTCCGACCGGATGGGCTACCGTCTCGAGGGCCCCGCCATCAAGCATCTGCACGGCCACAACATCGTCTCCGATGGCACGGTCAATGGCAGCATCCAAGTGCCCGGCAACGGCGCACCAATCGTGCTGATGATGGATCGCGGCACCTCCGGCGGTTATCCGAAGATCGCAACCGTCATCACGGCCGATATCGGCCGGCTCGCGCAGACTTCGGCGGGAACCGCGTTCCGTTTCAAGGCGGTCAGCATGGCCGAGGCGCAGGACGAGGCGCGCAAGTTCGCGCAACTGATCCGCAGCCTGCCCGATCGCCTGCGCTCTGCCGACACCATCTCGCTCAACATCGAGGCGCTCAGCGATGCTAATGTTGCGGGCTATGCCGTGAGCGCCGTCGATGCCGGGACGTGGCAGGTCGCCGCGGAACCGTGAACGGCAACAAGACCAGAGGCGGAGTGCACCCCATGAAGACAGTCGATCTCAATTGCGACCTCGGCGAAGGTTTTGGCGCGTGGGAGATGGGCAATGACGCGGCGATGATCGAGCTGGCAAGCTCGGTCAACGTCGCCTGCGGCTTCCACGCCGGCGACCCTGACATCATGCGCCGGACGGTGGAGCTCGCGAAAGCGCGCGGGGTCTCGGTCGGCGCGCATCCCGGCTATCGCGATCTGCACGGCTTTGGCCGGCATCCGATCGCGGGGCTGAAAGCATCCGAAATCGAGAACCTCGTCGCCTACCAGATCGGCGCGTTGCAGGCGATCGCGACCGCAGCCGGGTACAAGGTGACCCATGTGAAGGCGCATGGCGCGCTTTCCAACGTCGCCTGCGAGGACGACATGACGGCGAAGGCGATCGCCGCCGGCATCAAGGCGGTCGATCCCAGCCTGATCTTCGTCGTGCTCGCGAACTCGAAGCTGGTGAAGGCCGGCGAAGCGGCCAATCTGCCGATGGTGCACGAGGTGTTCGCCGACCGCGCCTATGAGGACGACGGCAATCTCGTTTCGCGCAAGAAACCCGGCGCGGTGCTGCACGATGCCACGGCGATCGCCGATCGCGTCGTGCGCATGGTGCAGGATGGCGCGGTGGTCTCGGTTACCGGCAAGGTGATCAAGATGCGCACGGATACGGTCTGCATCCACGGCGATACGCCTGGCGCAGTCGAGATCGCGCGCGGTGTGCGTCAGGCGCTGAACAATGCGGGGATCGAGGTCGCGCCGTTCAAGCGCGGGGCGTGATCAGAACGGATGCACCGACAACGTGCCGAACACGATCGCCGCGATGACGGCAAACGCGCTATAGAGCGCGACATGATGCATGCTCGTCCTGGTCCGACGCGAGAGCGAACGCGCGTAGAAGTGCAGCCTGGCTTCCGCCGATAGTTCGCGCATGGTCGATCTCCAACGCCCCATTTGTGGGATTATGGAGGATCAACCCGGGGTGCCGGCAAGACGCCGGCAGAAAAAGCGATGAGCTTCTTCATAGGAGGCCCATTGCGGATACATATTCTCCGCAAGCGCAGGTTCCAAGAATCTCATTCGTTAAATTCCGAGGCAGCCGGAACCGGCTCGGATGGCAAAGATGACGGCCAGGCCAAACCCTGGGAAGGCCGTCCGATCAATCGGACGACTCATCCCGATGTTCTGGCGTTTTAATAAACGTCAGCCTGGAAGCGGCCGGTCTTCTTGAGCTCGGCGACGAAACTGACGGCTTCGTCGGTCGAACGTGCGCCGAACTGGGCGACGATGTCGACCAGCGCGCGCTCGACGTCCTTGGCCATGCGCTTGGCATCGCCGCAGATATAGAAATGCGCACCTTCGGCAAGCCACGTCCAGACCTCACGGCCGACCTCGCGCATGCGGTCCTGCACATAAAACTTCTTCTCACCGTCGCGCGACCAGGCCAGCGACAGGCGCGTGAGCAGACCCGAGGTCTTCATTGCGTTGAGTTCCTCCTGGTAGAAGAAGTCGCAATCGCTGCGCTGGTGTCCGAAGAACAGCCAGTTCTTGCCGGGCGCGCCGGTAGCCTTGCGGTCGAGCAGGAAGGCGCGGAACGGCGCGATGCCGGTGCCGGGGCCGACCATGATGATCGGCGTCTTCGGGTCCTGTGGCAGGCCGAAGGCGTGTGCCTTCTGCACATAGACATTGAGCTTCTCGCCCTCGTTGATACGCTCGCCGAGGAAGGTCGAGGCGACGCCGAGGCGCTTGCGCTTGCCGACAACGTAGCGCACCGAATCGACCGTCAGCGACAGCTTTCCGGGCGTCGAGTTGTGCGAGGACGAGATCGAATAGAGCCGCGGCTGAAGCGGCTCCAGCGCCTCGACGAAGGCCTCCGGATGCGGCCGCGTGCCCGAAAACTTCTGGAGCGCGGCCATGACGTCGAGCGTCGCCGCATCGCCATCGGGATCCTCCCCCTGCGCCAGCGCCCGCGCCTTCTCGCGCGCCGCGCCGCCGGTGATGAAGGAGATCAGTTCGAACAGCGTGTCCGGCGCCGGCGACAGCGAGGCATCCTCGATCAGCACCTCGCGCAACGTCTTGCCGTTGACTTTGGTGGTGTGGGAGGCGCCGAGCAGCGCGATGATCTGGTCGACGAGGCCGACATCGTTGCGTGCGAACACACCAAAGGAGTCGCCGACGACGTAGTCGAGCCTGCTCTCGGAGAGATCGAACTCGATGTGGTAGGTCTCCTTTTCCGACTTTCCCTTGTTGAGAAGACGGCGCGACAGGAAAGTCGCGGGCACGGGGTTGTCGCGCGAGCGGCCCGGCTCTGCGATGGTCACGGTCACGGCTGGCGCGGCCGTGTCCGGCTTGTCCGCCGCTTTGGCCGCCGGTGCCTTGTCGAGCTCCTCGTACAGCGACTTCAGCATTCGCGCGGTTTCCTTGCCGCCGGGAACGCAGAGGTTGAGCCGTGCTTCGCTGCGGCTCGCGATGGCTTCCGAATAATCGTGGCAATTGTAGCCGCACTGGCCGCAATCCTGCTGCGCCATCGCCGCCATCATCTTGCGGCGCAGGGGACGGCCCTCGGCGAGCTTCATCCGCTCGGCAATCGGCATGGTCTGGTCGTGCCACGGCGCTTCGCCGTCGTCGCCGTCACCGGCGGCGCCTTGCATGACGGCGGCGCCCTGCTCTGCCGACAGCGGCGCGGCGGCGTCAGGCGACAACAGGCCGGCAAAGAAGCCGTTCAGCCAGGAACGCTGCGCATCGGAGAACGGTGCGCTGGCGGGAATGATGTCGAGTTTCGGCGGAGGCGTGATCTGGTTCATGCGGACACCTGTGCATCGGCGAGCTTGCGCAGTGTTTCGCCGTCATGGCGGCGCGCAAAGGACAGGAAGGTTTCATCGGGAGACGAACGATGGGCGATATAGGCCTTGAGCAGTCCTTCGACCGTCTTCGGCGCATCTTCGGCCTTGAGGTCGTGATAGACCTCCTGCCCGACCTCCGCGTCAGGGCCGAACCCGCCGCCGGTGAAGAGGTGATAGCCCTCGACCGTGTCCTCCTCGTTGACAGGCACGCGCGCCCCGATCAGACCGATGTCGCTGATGTAGTGCTGGGCGCAGGAATGGTGGCAGCCGGTGACATGGATGTTGACCGGCTTGTCCATCGGAACGCGCGGCTCGCACCAGTCACCGATCTCCTCGGCATGGCGCTTGGTGTTCGCCGCGGCGAAGCGGCAGCCCGCATTGCCGGTGCAGGCGATCAGGCCGGCGCGGATATGCGAGGCCTCGACCGCGAGCCCGATCTGCTTGATCGCCGCGATGGCAAGCTCGACATTCTCGTTGCGCACGCCCGAGATCAGCAGGTTCTGCCAGACCGTGAGGCGGATCTCGCCGTCGCCGAGATCCCGTGCGATCTTGGCAAGGCCGCGCATCTGATCGCAGGTGAGCTTGCCGAGCGTCAGCGATACGCCGATCCAGTTGAGACCGTCCTGCTTCTGCTTGTGCACGCCGACATGCGCCATGCGGTCCGCGGCCGGCCGAGGCGCAAAGGCCTCTTCGGGCACGCGCGTGAACGGCGTCTTCAATCGCTCCTCGACCAGCTTGAGGAAGCCGTCATGGCCCATGCTGTCGAGCACGTATTTCAGACGCGCCTTGTTGCGGTTGGTGCGGTCACCGTGGTCGATGAACACGCGCACGATCGCGTCGGCGACCGCGGTCGCCTGCTCCGGCTTGACGATGATGCCGGAATATTTGGCGAAATCCTTGTGGCCGGTGATGCCGCCGAGACCGAGACGGAACCAGACTCCGGGCTCGACGCCGAAACCGTCTTTCACCTCGTACGCGGTGAATGCGATGTCGTTGGTCTCCTCGAGTACCGCGATCCTGCCGGCACCATCGAAGGCAACGTTGAACTTGCGCGGCAAGCCGTAGAGCGAGCGGTCATTGAGGATGTGATAGTGCCACTCGCGCGCATAGGGCCGCGTGTCGATCAGCTCCTGCGGATCGATTCCCGCCGTCGGCGTTCCCGTCACGTTGCGGATGTTGTCGGCGCCGGAGCCGCGCGAGCACAGGCCGAGGTCCTGGATGCCCTCGATCAGCTTCACCGCGTTCTTCGGCGGAATCTCGCGGAGCTGGAGATTCGCGCGCGTGGTGACGTGGCTGTAAGGGCCGCAGAGTTCGTCGGCGAGATCGGCAAGGCCGGACAGCTGCCAGTGCTTCATGATGCCGTTAGGAATCCGCAAACGGCTCATGTAGGAATCCTGCGTCGGCGCGACATAGAAGATGCCGTAATAGCGCCAGCGGAAATTGTCCGCCGGGCTCGGCGGCGCGTTGTCGAGCGCCTGCTGACGTAGGCGCGGATAGGCATCGAAAGGATGTTCCTCGCGCTTGAACTTCTCCTGGTCGGCAAGCTTCTTGCCCGACGCGATCACCTTGTCCTGCGCCTTGATGTGCACGGCATCGGGACCGGTGGGCTCGGCGCTCGCCTTGGCGGCGCCGCCGCCGAGACCGCGACCGACGCGGCTGATCTGCAGACCGGTCGTGAAGCCTTCGAGATAGCGTTTCTGCTCGTCGGTAAAGTCGACTGCGAGCGTATCGATTTTCATGGTCGGTAACGAAGCTCCTGCGGCCACCGAGGTGGTATCGACGGAAATTGGCACGACCCGCGAGGTATCTCGGCTGGCTCCAAGAGCCGGCCTCGTTACCCAACGGTCCGATCAGCTTCGTTGCTGCGGGTTTCGGCTCAGCAGGCACCTGTGACAAGCTGGCCGCAGTGCAACATTCAAGTTGCGTGCCAGCTTCGACGAAATAAGAAAAATGGAGAATTCAATCACTTAGCAGCAGCTCCGGAACATTCCGGTCGCGGATCACCTCATGAAATTCGAGCAGTCAGCTCAAAATATAGTCGATGAGCTGGACTGCCTGAAAATTATGCAGAGACGATCAGGCCTTCCAACGCCCCACGTTGAAGGCCTCTAGATGTTGCAGGATGTTGTCAGCATCGAATGCCGGCCCGGCAAAGGCCCCAAATGCCGCCGGGGCTTCGTCGGGCTGGCGGCGGCCGAGGGCGGCATCGTAAAGGTCGGGCCTGAACACCGCCATCGCCGTCTTGGCGCCGTCCGGGCTCAACGCCGCCTGCCCCCAACGTACCATCTGCGCATAGAGCCAGGCGGCCTGGACCGGATCGGGACGCCCAGCCTCCTCGCGCCCGACCAGCAGGTAGCGGCCGCTCTCGCGGAACGTCCCGTCCGGCGAAATCTTCAGACGTCCTGTGAGGGTGCGCTGGATGACTTCGGCATCGACGCCGATCCGCTCCGGTTGCGCCAGAATCCGCGCCGCTTCGATCCGGTTTTCCGGATGCTCGATGAACTCGGCCGCGTTCACCGCCGCCCGCACGAGGCTGGCGACCAGGTCGGGATGCTTGTCGGCCCAGACCTGGCGGACGGCGAGGACCTTCTCCGCCGCCCGCACCAGAATGTCGGAAACGAAATGCAGGATATGGCCGATGCCGAGATCGACCGCGATCGAGTTCCAGGGCGCACCGACGCAGAATGCGTCGACGTGCCCGCTCTTGAGACTGTCGACCATGTAGGGCGGCGGCAGCACGACGAGGCGCACGTCCTCATCAGGATCGACGCCGGCCGCCGCCATCCAGAACCGCAATTGGTAATTGTGGGTCGAGAACGGGAATGTCATGCCGAAGGTGAGCGGATCGGCGCCGGCCTTGCGGCGTTTGGCGACCACTCGCGCCAGCGCCTTGGCGGTGACAAGCGGATCGAAGCGGTCGCCGTCGATCTCCTCCATCAGCGCGGCGTGGAGCGCCGGCGACACCGTGATCGCGTTGCCGTTGATGCCGAGATTGAAGGGCGCGGCGATCGGCACCTTGACGTGGCCGAGCCCGAGCGAGGACGCGATCGCGACCGGCGCGAGCAGATGCGCAGCGTCGAACAGGCCGATATTGAGCTTGTCGCGGACGTTGGACCAGGACACCTCGCGCACCAGCTCGACCTCGAGCCCTTCGGCAGCGGCAAAGCCCTTGTCGACGGCGACGATCAGGGCGGCGGCATCAACCAGCGGAATGAACCCGATGCGAAGGGGCGCGGTCATTTCAGCATCTCCGACGCGGTGATGATCGACTGCGCGATCTCGCCGATTTTCTTCTTCTCGCGCATCGCGGTGGAGCGCAGCAGCACATAGGCTTCGTCTTCGGTGAGGCCCTTCACCTTCATCAGGATGCCCTTGGCGCGTTCGATGATCTTGCGGTCCTCGAGCTGCGATTTGGTGCGTTCCAGCTCCTCCTGGAGCTTGGCGAAGGCGTTGAAACGCGACACGCAGAGGTCGAGGATCGGCTTGATGCGCTCCTTCTTCAGCCCGTCGACGATGTAGGCGGACACCCCCGCCTCGACCGAGGCCTGGATCGAGGCGGAATCGCTCTGGTCGACGAACATCGCGATCGGCCGCTTCACGGCGCGGCTCACCTGGAACATCGCCTCCAGCACGTCGCGGCTGGGGTTCTCCAGATCGATCAGGATGATGTCGGGGTCGACCGCATAAATACGGGCAAGCAGGCTCTGCATCTCGCGGATATGGACGACCTGCGTAAAGCCGGCCTCCCGCAATCCTTCCTCCAGGATCGCAGCCCGGATCGGGCTTTCGTCGACGATCACGATTTTGGGCGACTGTTCGGCGCTCATAGCTCACTCACGGCAGGTGATTCATCCATAGCACGCCGGAACGCCCTGCAAAGGGTTGTAATTGTGGGCAATTGGGACTAGCTCAGGCCGTCAATCAGGCAGTTCAGATATGGATCAGACGGCTGCGCCCAAGGTCAGCTTCGTGTCACTCGGGTGCGCCCGAGCAGCGCCTGTTCTCGAACTTCAGCGAGACCGGCAGACTTCCCGAACGACCATCGACAGCCCGGAAGAACGGTAATACGCAGCCTTCGCGAGATAGCTGCCTGGCAGCAACGCGAGAGCTTGATGGTTGCCGCTCAGATCACAGCCTCGATCTGCTGCATCAATCAGCCACATCTTGCCGGACGCACCTGTCTCCCATTCAAGTTGCTCAGCGGCTGAGCCTTCCAAAAGGTCACGCAATTGTGGGGTGCGCAATGCAGGTTCGATGAGTCGTTCATCATCAACGCCAATCCATTGAACGAGAAAACCGCCGTCGGCATGATCGTTGGAGTACCATGCGATGTCGCCGGCATCACCAGACAACACAACGGCTTTGCCATGGTGGCAGGCAATTGACCCCAACCACGTCGTTACTCTGCACGCGCGGGCATAGTCGCTCTGGTCAGCTGTATGATCGTGCCATCCCTCAAGACCCCCGCCAATGCGAGAGCTGTTCATCGGCAATCAGCAGGTGAGGACCGCCGCTCGTCGCTATCCAGCTGCGTGTTTGGATCATGCGCATCTCATAGCACAAGGAACTTTCTAATCGCCGGGAGACGTCCGGCGGTTGAATTTTGCTATAGCATCAATTACTTGAAGCGCTTGATCCCAACAAACCCGATCCGAGCTTCATGGAAAGAGCGCCGCGCATTTCTTTTACCAGCCTAGGGTGTCCCAAGGCATTGGTGGATTCCGAGCGCATCATCACGCGCCTGCGCGCCGAGGGCTACGAGCTCGCCCGCAAGCATGACGGGGCGGACATCGTCATCGTCAACACCTGCGGCTTCCTTGACAGCGCCAAGCAGGAATCGCTCTCGGCGATCGGCGAGGCCATGGCCGAGAACGGCAAGGTGATCGTAACAGGCTGCATGGGCGCGGAACCCGAGCAGATCGAGCAGGCCTATCCGGGCGTGCTCTCCATCACCGGCCCGCAGCAATATGAGAGCGTGCTCGACGCCGTGCATCGCGCGCTGCCGCCGGCCCATAATCCGCATCTCGACCTGGTGCCGCCGCAGGGCATCAAGCTGACCCCGCGCCACTACGCCTATTTGAAGATTTCGGAAGGCTGCAACAATCGCTGCACCTTCTGCATCATCCCGAAGCTGCGCGGCGACCTCGTCTCGCGCCCTGCCAATGACGTGCTGCGCGAGGCCGAGCGCCTGGTCGGCGCCGGCGTCAAGGAGCTGCTGGTGATCTCGCAGGACACGTCCGCTTACGGCATCGATCTCAAATACGCCGAGAGCCCGTGGAAGGATCGCCAGGTCCGTGCCAAATTCCTCGATCTCGCGCGCGAGCTCGGCGAGCTCGGAGCCTGGGTCCGGCTGCAATATGTCTACCCCTACCCGCATGTCGATGAGGTCATCGCGCTGATGAACGAGGGCAAGGTGCTGCCCTATCTCGACATCCCGTTCCAGCATGCGAGCCCCGAGGTGCTGAAGACGATGAAGCGCCCGGCCGCGCAGGACAAGACCCTGGCGCGCATCAAGCGCTGGCGTGAGGAATGTCCCGATCTCGCCTTGCGCTCCACCTTCATCGTCGGCTTCCCCGGCGAGACTGATTCCAATTTCGCCTATCTGCTCGACTGGCTGGATGAAGCGGAGATCGACCGCGTCGGCTGCTTCAAATACGAGCCGGTCGCGGGCGCCACGTCGAATGCGATCGAGAACCCGGTCCCGGAAGAGATTAAGCAGGAGCGCTACAATGCGCTGATGGCCCGCCAACAGAAGATCTCGGCACGGCGGCTGAAGCGCAAGGTCGGCACACGCCAGCAGATCATCATCGACGAGGTCGGCCCGACGGTGGCAAAGGGCCGCTCCAAGGCGGATGCGCCCGAGATCGACGGTGCCGTCTATCTCTCCAGCCGCCGCCCCTTGCGCGTCGGCGAGATCGTCACCGCCAAGATCGAGCGCGCCGACGCATACGATCTGCACGGCAGCGTCGCGGGATTCTGACGGCTCGTCAAAACTTGACCTGCATCCGGCGAAGACACCGAGGAAGCCGCGCTTCGTACCTGACTGACACACGCCAGGCGCGTGCTTTCTAAAACGTCCGCTTGACAAGCCCTCCCGTTCGGCTGTAGGGACGCGCCCCATGATCAACTCTCGGACCCACCGCCGCGCAGCTTTCCGTCGTCGCACCCGCGACGATGATGGGTTGCGCCATGTCCGACGACGCCGCTGATCGCCTGAATTCAGCAGAGTTTTCGAGAAGGCCGCACCCGCAAAGTGCGGCCTTCTTGTTTTTCGCGCGTCTTTTCCATCCGCCTCCAGAGGAGTTCGACATGACCACCGCCACCCATCCGTATGACGCGCTGATGGACATCACGGCACGACCCAAGGCCGTGTTCGTCCGCGGCGCCGGCTCCTACCTCTGGGACGACAGCCGCAAGCGCTATCTCGATTTCGTGCAGGGCTGGGCCGTGAACTGCCTTGGCCATGCGCCGCCCGCGATCGCCGATGCGCTCGCCGCGCAGGCCAAGCGGCTGCTGACGCCCAGCCCGGCCTTCTACAACGAGCCGAGCCTCAAGCTCGCCCAGGCTCTGGTCGAAGGCAGCGCTTTCGACCAGGTGTTCTTCGCCAATTCAGGCGCGGAAGCCAACGAGGGCGCCATCAAGCTGGCGCGCAAATACGGCAGCCTCCACAAGGGCGGCGCGTTCGAGATCGTCAGCTTCGAAGGCAGCTTCCACGGAAGGACGCTGGCGACGATGTCGGCCTCGGGCAAGAAGGCGTTCGAGCCGCTGTTCGAGCCAAAAGTCGCTGGCTTCAAGAAGGCCAAGCTCAACGACATTGCCTCGGTCGAGAAGCTGATCAACGACAACACCGTCGCTGTGATGCTCGAGCCGATCCAGGGCGAATCCGGCGTGTGGCCGGCGAGCGATCGGTTCCTGCAAGAGCTGCGCGCGCTCACCGAGTCGCACGGCCTTCTGCTGATCTTCGACGAGATTCAGACCGGCATGGGCCGGACCGGAAAACTCTTCCACTACGAGCACACCGGGATTTCACCCGACATCATGACGCTCGGCAAAGGTATCGGCGGCGGCGTGCCGCTCGCCGCCCTGCTTGCGACCGAACGCGCCTCCTGCTTCGCGCATGGCGATCAGGGCGGCACGTTCAATGGCAACCCGATCATGTGCGCGGCGGGGCTTGCGGTGCTGGAAGCGGTCAGCAAGCCGGACTTTTTGAAGTCGGTCACCGAGACCGGTCTGCTGCTCGAAAGCGAGCTGCAGAAAGTCTCCGCCCGGCATGGGCTTGGCGGCGTGCGGGGCCGAGGCTTGCTGCTGGCGCTCGACCTCAAGCTGCCGATCGCGCCTGGGATCGTCGCGCAGGCGTTCGAGGCCGGCGTGCTCCTGAACGCGCCGCAGGTCGACACGCTGCGCTTCATGCCGGCGCTGAACGTCACGCGGGCCGAGATCGCCGAGATGATCGATTGTCTCGACGGGATTCTGACCAAGGCCGGCGCGGCACGGCGGGTGGCGTAAGACGCGTCTCGTGCCCCGGACGCAGCGCAGCGCCCCTTCGGCGGTGCGCTGCAGAGCCGGGGCCCCATCTCTCTGCACGGTGCGCATTTGGGTCCCGGCTCTACGCCGCGCAGCGCTTGCGCGCTGCAGCTTGTCCGAGACACCGGAGCGGGTGACGACGGAAGAACCTACGGCTTTAAGATCGACGCGCCCGTCGTCCTGCGGCTTTCCAGCTCGATATGCGCCTTCGCGGCGTCCTTGAGCGCGTAGGCGTGGTTGATCGGCACGTGCAGCTTGCCATTAATGACGGCGGCGAACAGCGTGTCGGCGCCTTCCAGCAATTCCGAGCGCTTGCCGACATAGTCGTTGAGCTTCGGCCGCGTCGCAAACAGCGAGCCGTGATTGTTGAGCTCGGCGATCGAGAACGGCGGCACGGGACCGGAGGCATTGCCGAACGAGACGAACATGCCGCGGGGCTTCAGGCAGGACAGCGAGCCCGGGAAGGTCGCTTTGCCGACGCCGTCATAGACCACGTCGCAACCCTCGTTGCGGCTGATCTGCTTGACGCGCGCGACGAAGTCTTCCTCGTTGTAGAGGATGACGTGGTCGCAGCCATTGGCCTCCGCAAGCTCGGCCTTCTCGCGCGAACCCACCGTGCCGATGACGTGGGCCCCGAGCGCCCTCGCCCATTGACAGGCAAGCAAGCCGATGCCGCCGGCGGCAGCGTGGATCAGCACGCGATGATGCGGCTCGACCTTGAAGGTCTTATGCAAGAGATACCAGACCGTGAGCCCCTTCAGCATCAGCACGGCGCCCTGCTCGTGGGTGATGTGGTCGGGCAGCTTGACCAGCTTCTCCCAGGGGATGTTGCGCTCGCCGGTATAGGCACCGAGATTGTGATAATAGGCCACGCGGTCACCGGGATGGAAATTGGTGACGCCCGGTCCCACCGCGACGACCTCGCCCGAGGCCTCGTTGCCGGCGATGAAGGGCAATCCCGGCGCCTTGTAGAGGCCGGTACGGTAATAGACGTCGATGAAGTTCAGGCCGACCGCGTGCTGGCGGATGCGCACCTCGCCGGGCCCGGGCGCCGGCACGTCGACGCTCTCATAGACCAGGGCCTCGGGGCCTCCGACCTTGTGCACACGGACGGCTTTGGTCATCACCTGACCTCCTCTTCTCGCGGCTCAGCGAACGGCATCGCGCCCGCCTTGTCAACTCGACCCAGTTAGGAACGGCTAGACGGACGGCGTGCCGGCTTTCCTGCGGTTGCGCTTGGCCAGCACGTTGAAGAATTCGACCGCCGCCGAGAACGCAATCGCGAAATAGATGTAGCCACGCGGAATGTGGAATTGGAATCCGTCCGCGACCAGCGCGACGCCGATCAGCACCAGGAACGCGAGCGCCAGCATCTTGGTGGTCGGATGCTCCGCGACGAATCGCGACACCGGCCCCGACGAAATGTACATGATCACGCAGGCGATCACGACGGCCGCGATCATGATCTCGATGTCCTGCGCCATGCCGATCGCGGTGATGATCGAGTCCAGCGAGAACACGATATCGATGATCACGATCTGGACGATCACCCAGAAGAAGGCGTTGCCGGCGGACCTCTCGTCGCCCTCGCGGTCATCGGCTTCGACCTCGCCGTGAATCTCGTGCGTCGCCTTGGCGATCAGGAACAGGCCGCCGGCGATCAGGATGAGATCGCGCCAAGAGAAGGCGTAACCCTTGACGGCGAACACCGGCGCGGTCAGGCCGATCAGCCAGACCAGGAGGCTGAGCAGGATGATGCGGAACAGCAGCGCCAGCGCCAGCCCGATCTGGCGGGCGCGATGCGCCTGCGTCTCCGGAATGCGCGAGACGATCACCGACAGGAAGATGACGTTGTCGATGCCGAGCACGATCTCGAGCGCCGTCAATGTCAGCAGCGCGGCCCAGGCTTCGGGACTGGTGAGCAGATCGATCATGCGAAGGATCTTACCAGTCGTATCAGGGCATCGCTGAAGCTGATCCAGAGCGCGATGGCACAAAGCACGATTGTCACACCGGTGCCGACGCGGAAATCCATCTGCAGCACGTAGAGGCCGAGCAGCGCCCAGATAGCAATCAACGACATCGTCAGCCAGCGCAGCCGCACGACGCGCACCGGATGCAGCACGTGAAACGGCACGAAGGTCAGCACCACGAGCACGGCGACCAGCAACGTCGACCAGAGCGGCGGCCAGTGCAGCAGGAACAAATAGAACGCCGCCGCATTCCACAGTGCCGGGAAGCCGCGGAAATGATTGTCGTCCGCCTTCATGCGCAGATCGGCGAAATATAATGCGCTGGTGACGATGATGGCGACGCCGAGCAAGGGAGCTGCGACCGGCAGCAACAGCCCGCTGGCGACGATCGCGTAAGCCGGCACGAAGACATAGGTGACGAAGTCGACCACGAGATCGAGCACGTCGCCCGACCAGTTCGGCTGCACCTTCTTGACGTCGAGCCGGCGCGCGATCGGACCGTCGATCGCGTCGATCATCAGAGCAACGCCCAGCCACTGAAACATCGCTGCCCAGTGCTCGCGCACGGCCTCCAGCATCGCCAACAGCGCGATCGCCGCACCGAACGCGGTGAAGATGTGCACCGAGAACGCCGCGGCGCGGATCGCGGGGCTGGGCTTCAGGGAATCCTCTTGGCTGTCCATGGCTTCTGCTACCAGAATGAGACCGATTTGCACATCCGCCATTGCGGCGCGCCCTTGCGCAATTCGTCATAAAATCAGGCAAAATCAGCGGGCTTGAATTTGCCGCGGAGCGTGTCAATTGTCCTTCCATGACAGACGCATCGACACTCCATGACGCCGCCGTGATCGGCGGCGGACCGGCAGGACTTGCAGCGGCGATCGCATTGGCGCAGGCGGGTGCGCGGACCGCGCTCGTGGCGCGCCGCGTGCCCTATGCAGACAACCGCACCACCGCGCTGTTGGGGGCCTCCGTCGATCTTCTGGAGAGCCTCGGCGTCTGGTCGCGCTGCAAGGACAAGGCGGCCGCGCTCGAGGTAATGCGCCTCGTCGACGACACCGGCCGGCTTTTCCGTGCCCCGGAGGTCCGCTTCTCCTGTCACGAAATCGGTCTCGACGCGTTCGGCTACAACATCGACAATCGTTCGCTGATGCTGGCGCTCGAAGAACGCGCGGCCGAACTCCCCCACCTCGTCCGTTTCGACGACGAGGCGGAAAGCGTCTTGATCGAATCCGACGCCGTCGCCATCCGCACGGCCTCGGCGCAATTCCTCTCGGCCCGGCTCGTGGTCGGCGCCGATGGTCGGCATTCGCTGTGCCGCGAGGCTGCCGGCATCGCGGTGACGCGGCGCGAGCTGACGCAAACCGCGCTAACCTTCAACGTCTGCCATGCACGGCCGCATCGCAATGTCTCGACCGAGTTCCACACGCCGCACGGTCCCTGCGTGTTCGTGCCCCTGCCCGGCGATCGCTCCAGCATCGTCTGGGTCGCGGCGCCGGCGGAGGCTGAGCGGCTTCGCGGCCTGAGTGACGAGGAGTTGTCCGCCGCGATCGAGAAGCAGTCGCATTCGATTCTGGGACGCATGACGGTCGAGCCCGGCCGCAACCTGTTCCCACTGGCGATCGAGCGTCCAAGATCCTTCGGCCATGACCGTATCGCGCTCGTCGGAGAGGCGGCCCATGTGGTTCCCCCGATCGGTGCCCAGGGCCTCAATCTCGGCCTGCGCGATGCCGCCGACATCGCCCGGGTCGCGGGCGAGGCTCTCGCAGCAGGCCGGGATCCGGGCGCGAGCGACGTGCTCAAGCGCTACGACCGGGCGCGGCGTCCGGACGTCTTGAGCCGGACCTTTGCAATCGACATGGCCAACCGCTCCCTGCTCAACGATTTCCTGCCGCTGCAGCCGGTCCGCGCCCTTGGCATGCACCTGCTCGGTGCCATCGGCCCGCTCCGTCGCTTTGCGATGCGCGAGGGCCTGACGCCGACGTGGCGAAGGTAAGCCGACTTACGGAAACGCCAGCCGGCCGCTCTGGATCGCCCACATCACGCTGGTCAGCGTGACCACCGATGCGAAGGTGCCGAGCAGCACCGCAACGGAGGCGGATTCGATCCAGGCATCGTTCTGCCGAGCGATCACGAACACATTCAGTGCCGGTGGCAGTGAGGCCATCAGTACGGCGGTCGCGGCCCAGGGCTGCGCAAACGGACCGAACGCCAGCATCAGGCCGAATGCCGTGAGCGGATGGATCAGGAGCTTGACCGCGATCACGCCCGGCACCTCCCAGGGCACGCGGTCGAATGGGCGCAGCGCCACGGTCACGCCGAGCACGAACAGCGCGGTCGGCGCAGCTGCGTTCTGGAGGAAGGTGATGGTGCGGTCGAGTGCAACCGGCAGCTCGATATGCAGCGCTGCAACCGCTGCGCCAAAACAGGCCGACATGATCAGCGGGTTGAGCACGATCTGCTTCAGCACGACGCCCAAGGCGTGGACGAGCGAGGGATGGTCGCGGTCGGACAGCTCGATCAAGAGCGGCACGATCGTGAACAGGAAGATGCTGTCGCAGCAGAAGATCAGCGCAGTCGGCGCCGACGCCTTCGGCCCGAGCACTGCGAGCGCCAGGCCCGGCCCCATATAGCCGATATTGCCGTAGCCGCCGGAGAGGCCCGCAAGCGTCGCCTCGCGCAGCGTCAGCCGGCCGAGACCCTTGCCGACGGCCAGCGCAAGCGTGAACGCCGCAACCGTCGCCAGCGTGGTCGCCACCAGGAACGGCGGATTGTTCAGCTCCGCAAACGGCGTCTTTGACATGATCGCGAACAGCAGCGCCGGCAGCGAGACGTAGAGCAGGAAGAAGTTCATCCAGGCGAGGCCCGATTCCGGCAGGGACTTGGCCTTTCCGCAGGCGAATCCGACGAAGATCAAGCCGAAATAAGGTAGGGCCAGATTGAGGATATTGACCATTGATGAAGTGTTTTCTGAAGACTTGGGGGCTATCCACCCCTGACGCGAAGGTTAATTCCGGTAAGGCCACTAGCATCGGCCACAATCCTGGTCTATCGACGGGGGATGATTAAAGCGCGGACCGCCAAATTCCAGATCGGACAGGTCGTGCGCCACCGGATCTTCTCGTTCCGGGGCGTGATCTTCGACATCGATCCGGAATTCAACAACACCGAGGAGTGGTGGCTCTCGATTCCCGAGGAGGTGCGGCCCCACAAGGACCAGCCGTTCTATCACCTACTCGCGGAGAACGCGGAATCGGAATACGTCGCCTATGTCTCGGAGCAGAATCTGTTGCCCGACGATTCCGGCGAGCCGGTCCGGCATTCACAGGTTGCCGAGATCTTCATCAAGGACAAGGCCGGCGGCTATCGCCCGCGCAATCCGTCGCTGAACTGAAATTCGCCGCCAGCAAGCAGCCCGCAAAAAAGGCGCTCAAACCGAGCGCCTTTTTCATGTTTGGATGTGGTTCCGATTACTTCTGACCAGCCGCAGCTGTGCCGGGAGGCGTGCCCTGCTGCTCAAGCTTCTTGCGCTGCTCCTCGGCCTTCTTCTGAAGCTCTTCCTGAAGCTTCTTCTGGGTTTCCTCGAACACCTTCGGGTCGGTCGGCGGACCGTCATAGGCCTTCTGGAATTCGCCGGCGAGCGGCAGCGGCAGAGTCAGCGGCGCGCCATTGGCATTGATCGCCTGGACAACGAGGTTCTGGCCCTTCTTCATGCTGTTGATGAGTTCGGGCGTGGCCTCGTAATCGGACATGCAGCCGTTCTGGAAGCAGATCACATAGGGCTGCTGCAGCGGCGCGTTGCTGTCCACGATGATGCGGGTGCCGTGCACCAGCTGCATGCCGAGCGGTAGCGTCACGCGCAGAATCTTCTTGGGTTCGCCTTCGGGCTCGATGATCACGGCGGCGATGACCGGCTGGCCCGACTCGATGCGACCGTCCTTGCCGGTGAAGCAGACCTGCTTGGCGTTGGCGTCCTGACCCTTCAGGCAGAACTTGGTCCAGGGGGCATAGATCAGTTGGATCTGCTGATCGGCCGGCTGGGCTGCGCCCTGCTGCTGGCCGCCCTGCGCCGGAGCCTGCTGGGCCTGCGGTGAGGCCGCCGGCGCCGGAGCCTTGGGGGCAGCCTTCGGCGCGGCTTTCGGGGCCGGAGTCGCCTTTGGCGCGGGCGCGCCGGGAGCCGGTGCGGGAGCCTGGGCCTCAGCGGCAAACGGAACGGCCAACGCCGTCGCCGTCAACAGGGCGAGAAGTCGCCCGCGCGGCCGGACGGACGCGGCCAAGTAACGGAAATTCATTGCGGAAAACCCTTTCTGAACGGGAAGTGCCCGAACCGCTCCGAAGCGCCGAACCTGGCCGCCTTGGGCGCGGCTCTCTTCCCGTCAATTGAGGCGGATAAGTGACGGACTCGGCGCTCTTGCGCGATTGACCGCCTTCTTAACGTGGCCGACGAAAAGATCAATGCCGACAGCCATCTTTGGCCACACCCGCAGCTGCGCCCAGGGGAAATTCCCTGTGATAGGATTCAGGCCTGCCGGTCCTCGAATCAACGTGTGCCGATGTTCATGTTCCAGCGCCTCTTCGAGGGCCCCGGACTCCGCCTTTGCCGTCTCGCCGCGGTCCTCGTTTTGACCCTCTCCGTCGGATGGTCGACAGATGGCGTGCGTGCCGAGGAAGCTCATGCCATTGCCATGCACGGCAAGCCGGCGATACCTGCCGATTTCACCCACATGCCCTACGTCAATCCGGATGCGCCCAAAGGCGGACGCATGACGTGGGGCGTTCTCGGCACCTTCGACAGCCTCAATCCTTTCATCGTGAAGGGGTTGGCTGTGCAGCAGGTGCGGAGCTACGTGGTCGAGAGTCTGCTCGCGCGCGGCCAGGACGAGCCGTTCACGCTCTATGGCCTGCTCGCCAGGACCGTCGAAACCAACGACGACAGGACCTTTGTCACGTTCCACCTCGATCCGCGCGCCCGCTTCTCCGACGGCACACCCGTGCTGGCTGAAGACGTGCTGTTCTCCTGGCAGCTCCTGCGCGACCACGGCCGTCCCAATCATCGGCAATATTACGCCAAGGTCGCAAAGGCCGAGGCGCCCGCCCCCCTCACCGTCCGCTTCGACCTCTCTGGCGCCAATGACCGCGAGTTGCCACTGATCCTCGGCCTGATGCCAATCCTGCCAAAGCATGTGGTGGACGTCGCCAGCTTCGAGGAGACGACGCTGACAGGCCCGATCGGCTCGGGCCCCTATCGCGTCACGGCGGTGAGGCCCGGCGCCAGCGTGACGCTGACCCGCAATCCCGACTATTGGGGCCGTGATTTGCCGATCAATCGCGGGTTGTACAATTTCGACGAGATCAGGCTCGACTATTTTCGCGAGGCCAACGGCCAGTTCGAGGCCTTCAAGCGCGGCCTCTATGATTTTCGTGTCGAGCACGAGCCGCTGCGCTGGCACGACGGCTATGATTTTCCCGCTGCACGAAGCGGTGAAGTGATCCGCGATACCGTCAAGCCGGGGGTGCCGCAGCCTTCCGAATTCCTGGTGTTCAACACCCGCCGACCCATCTTCGCCGACATCCGCGTGCGCAAGGCGCTGACGCTGCTGTTCGATTTCGAGTTGGTCAACCGCAATTATTTCTTCGGCCTCTATTCGCGCGTCGCCGGCTATTTCGCCGGCTCGGAACTATCGGCCTACGGCCGCCCTGCGGATGCGCGTGAGCGTGAGCTGCTGAAACCGTTCGCCGCCGGGATCCCGCCCGACATCATGGACGGCAGCTACCGCCTGCCGGTCACCGACGGCTCGGGTCGCGACCGCGCGACACTGCGCGCCGCGCTGAAACTGTTGTCGGAGGCCGGCTACGATCTCGACGGAACCGTGCTGCGCAACCGCGCAACCAAGGCGCCCTTCACCTTCGAAATCATGGTCACAACCCGCGACCAGGAGCGCATCGCGCTCGCCTTCCAGCGCGACCTCAAGCGCGCCGGCATCGAGTCGACCGTGCGCTCGGTCGATCCCGTGCAGTTCGATCAGCGTCGACTCGCTTACGAGTTCGACATGATCCAGAACCGCTGGGACCAGTCGCTGTCGCCCGGCAACGAGCAGTATTTTTATTGGGGCAGCGCTGCCGCCGACAATTCGGGGACCCGCAACTACATGGGCGCCAGGGATCCCGCGATCGATGCCATGATCGCCGCTCTGCTGGAGGCCCGTGAACATACGGATTTCGTCTCGGCGGTGCGCGCGCTCGACCGCGCCTTGGTCGCGGGCTTCTACACAATCCCCCTGTTTAACGTATCCGAGCAATGGATCGCGCGCTGGAATCGGATAGAACGGCCCAAGGCCACTTCCCTGTCCGGCTATCTGCCGGAGACCTGGTGGTCGAAGGGGCAGCCGCAAGCTCATCAAGCAAAGTGACGCCGTGAACCAGCCAGCAATATCGCCGACGCTCGACACGCTGTTTCAGCGCACGCTGGCCCGGCAGCCGCACGCGCCGGCTCTGCTCGATCCCCTCAACAAGACGCGCGTGACCGGGCACCAGCCGCGGCGGATGTCCTACGCCGAGGCCGATGCGGCGATCGAGGCGCTGTCGGCGCATTTCGTCGAATCCGGCCTGCCGGCCAATTCCGTCATCGCGATCCAGCTGCCCAACACGGTCGAGTTCGTGCTGACGGTGCTCGCCGCCCATCGCGCCGGCCTCGTCGTCGCCGTGCTGCCGCTGCTGTGGCGGCATGCGGAACTGACCGCCGCGCTCAACCGCACCGCGGCGCGCACCATCGTGACCATGAGCACGGTTGATGGCGTCAGCTATGCCGACCTGGCGATGCATGCAGCGGCAGAAGCATTCTCGATCCGTCACGTCTGCGGCTTCGGCACCGATCTGCCCGAGGGCATGGCTTCGCTCGACGACGTGCTGGCCCGCCCGCCCGGCACCACGCGCACCGTGATCCAGGACGGCCGCAAGGCGGCGATGATCTCTTTCGACGTCACCGCGGAAGGTTTTCGCCCGGTGCCGCGGCCGCATTTCAGCCTGATCGCCGGTGGCCTCGCGATGTCGCTCGAGGCCGACGTCAAGCAGGGCGCGACCGTGATGGCGGCGTTCGCGCCGATGTCGTTCGCGGGGCTAGCCTCGTCGCTGGCGGTCTGGCTGCTCTCGGGCGGCACGCTGGCGCTGCATCATCCCTTCGAGAGCGAGGTGCTGGAGCAGCAGATCAACCAGCACGAATGCGAGGTGCTGATCGCGCCTGCCCAGCTCGCGCTGCGCCTCGGCGATTCCGATCTCGCCGCGCGGATGCCGACCTTGCGCAACGTCATCGGCCTCTGGCGCGCGCCCGAGCAGGTCGCCGCAAGCGATGCCTGGATCGCGCCGCATGCGCGGCTTACGGATGTCTATCTGTTCGGCGAGGCTGGCCTGTTCGGCGCCCGCCGCGGCGAGGACGGCATGCCTGTCGCGGTGATGCCGGGGCCGCACGGCGCCCCGCGCGAGCAGTCCGGCTCCTCCATCGCGGGCGAGATCCTGCTGACCCCGAAGGGCACGCTCGGCCTGCGCGGGCCGATGGTGCCGATCGCAGCCTACGCGCCGCCGCAGCCGGTCGGCGACACGCTGGTCGCGCAGCCGCCGCGCGACTATGTCGATACCGGCTATGCCGCGCGGCTGGACCGTCCGAGCGGCGCGATCTGCATCACCGCGCCGCCCTCCGGCATCATGGCTGTCGGCGGCTACCGCTTCCTCTCCAACGATCTGCAGGAATGGGCGCGCCGCCTCGGTCAGGGTGCCCTGCTGACCGCGCTGCCCGACCGCCTCTCCGGCCACCGTCTGGCAGGCCGGGCCCAGGACAACGCCCGCGCCCGCGAGGCGCTCAGCGAGCTCGGGCTCAACCCCCTGATGGTCGAGGCTTTTCGCGACCGCTCGGGGCAGGTCTAGCCCAGGTTGACCCGTTCCGTTGACGCTGCATTAAGGCGGCCAAACTAGATTGCGCGGCATCTGTTGCGTGATCAGAGTTTGCAATGTCCCAGGCGGGCCCGATCCTGTTTGTGTCCAATGCCGAACGGCCGCCCTTCATTGCGGCACTGGACGAGGCCCGGCTCTTTCCCGTGGTCGACACCGACTGGGCCAGCGCCGCACGCGCGGTCGAGCAGGTGCAGCCGGCCGCCGTTCTCGCGGCGATGCATCCCGGACACGAGCCGCACATGGCTCCGCTCGCGAAGAAGATTGCGAGCCAATCTCCCTACCTTCCCTTCGTGGCCATGGATGCCGCGGGCACGCTGCCGCATAACGCCCTGCCCTTCGCCTCACGCGGCGGCAATCCCGACCGCCTGATCGCGCGGCTCCGCGCTGCGCTGCGTGTGCGCACCCTTCACGCCACCGTGCTGCGCCGGCTGCCGGAAGCGACGGTCCCGTTGCCGGCGGCCGATCCCGCGCGCGATGCCACCGTGCTTCTGATCGGCCGCGGCGCGGCCTATCCTGCGCTGTCGGTTGCGCTCGGCGAACGCATCGGCGTCATCGGCGCGCTCTCGATCGAAGCCGCTGCCAAGCATCTCAACACCCGCGACCTCGATGGCGTCGTGCTCGCCGAAGGCTTTACGGCGCGAGTCACCGATGCCTTCTTGACGGTGCTCGCCGAGGACACCCGCTTCCGTAACCTGCCCGTGGTCGTCACCGCACACCAGCTCGCGCAAAATTACGATCTGCCTAATCTCGAGCTGATCTCCGGCGAGCCGGTGAAGGTCGCCGCCAATGCACTGCCACTGATCCGCCAGCATGCGATGGAAGCACAGCTGAGCCGCACGCTGCGCTCGATCGACGCCGGCGGCTGGATCGATCCACGCAGCGGCCTACTCACCGTGGAAGCCTTCGCCCGAGATTTTGCCAAGGCGGTCGAACAGACCTTGGCCCGCGGCGGCGGCCTCTCTGTCGCCCGCTTCGCCTTCGATCCCAATAATCCCCGTGCCCAGCTCGATGCCGCACGGATCCTGAGCCGCCTGATGCGGCAGATGGATTTTGGCGCGGCGCAGAAGGACGGTTCGGTGATCGTGGTGTTCGCGGAGACCGACTTCCGCACCGCCCATATGATCGCGCGTCGTCTGTCAGCGGTGATGCGGCACACCGCGAACGGCAAGCACGAGATGCGCAGCGATCCCGTGGTCAGCGTGGATTCGCTGTCGGCATCGGATACGGCGCGCTCGCTCCTTGGGCGGCTGTCCGCCGATGCGTCGCGGGCGGCGTCGTAGTTTTTAGCGAGCCGCTTCAACAAGCCCCGTCATTGCGAGCCAACGGGTCAGCGCGAAGCGCGGCCCGATGACAGGCTCCGCGAAGCAATCCAGGCTCTCTCCGCGAAACGATTCTGGATTTGCTTCGTCGCAAGGGCTCCTCGCAATGACGCGGAGAGGCCGGAGGTTCACGCCGCCTTCTTGCTCTCCGCGAGCTGCGCCAGCTGGCGCATGATCTCCGTGGTGCCGGCGAGACGCTCTTCGGGCGTCTCCCAGTCCTGGAGGAACACCACCTTCATGTCGGGCCGGACCTTTGCGGCCTGGCCGTGGCTGCGGATGAACGTCACCAGGCGATCGGGATAGGCGAAGGAATTGTCGCGGAAGGCGATGACGGCGCCCTTCGGGCCGGCATCGATCTTCTCGACATTGGCCCGGCGGCAGAACGCCTTGATCGCGGCGACCTTGAACAGATAGCGGACTTCGTCGGGCAAGACGCCGAAGCGGTCGCGCATCTCGGCGCCAAAATTCTCGATTTCCTCCTCGGTATCGAGATCGGCGAGGCGCCGATACAGCGACAGCCGGACCGAGAGGTCGCTGACATAGTCCTCCGGAATGAGCACGGGCATGCCGATCGTGATCGATGGCGACCAGCGGTCGGCGGCCGGTTCGGAGACGCCGGCCTTGAGGTTGACGATCGCCTCCTCCAGCATCGATTGATACAGCTCGAAGCCGACCTCCTTGATGTGGCCGGACTGCTCCTCGCCGAGCAAGTTTCCGGCGCCGCGGATGTCGAGATCGTGCGAGGCAAGCTGGAAGCCGGCGCCGAGGGTCTCCAGCGATTGCAGCACGGTGAGCCGGCGCTCGGCCTGCGCGGTGATCTTCTGCTGCGCCGGCAGCGTGAACAGCGCGTACGCCCGCAGCTTGGAGCGGCCGACGCGGCCGCGGAGCTGGTAGAGCTGGGCCAGGCCAAACATGTCGGCGCGGTGCACGATCAGCGTGTTGGCGTTGGGGATATCAAGGCCGGATTCCACGATCGTGGTCGACAGCAGGATGTCGAACTTGCCGTCGTAGAATGCCGTCATGATGTCCTCGATCACGGCGGGCGGCATCTGGCCGTGCGCGACCGCGACCTTCATCTCCGGCACGTTCTTGTCGAGGAAATCCTTGACCTCGGCGAGGTCGTCGATGCGCGGCACCACGTAGAACGCCTGGCCGCCGCGATAACGCTCGCGCAGCAGCGCCTCGCGGATCATCAAGGGATCGTGCGGGGCGACGAAGGTGCGGACCGCGAGCCGGTCGACCGGGGGCGAGGCGATGATCGAGAGCTCGCGTACGCCGGTGAGCGCCAATTGCAGGGTGCGCGGGATCGGCGTCGCCGATAACGTCAGCACGTGTACCTCGGCGCGAAGCGCCTTCAGCCGCTCCTTGTGGCTGACACCGAAATGCTGCTCCTCGTCGACGATGAGCAGGCCGAGGTCGCGAAACTTGATCGCCTTGCCGAGCAGCGCATGGGTGCCGACGACGATGTCGATGGAGCCGTCGGCGAGGCCCTTCTTGACCTGGTTAAGCTGTTTGGTCGGGACGAGGCGTGAGGCCTGCGCCACGTTGACCGGAAAACCCTTGAACCGCTCGGAGAAAGTCTTGTGGTGCTGACGGGCGAGCAGCGTGGTCGGCACCACGACCGCGACCTGCTTGCCGTCGAGTGCCACGGCGAAGGCCGCGCGCAGCGCCACCTCGGTCTTGCCGAAGCCGACATCGCCGCAGATCAGGCGGTCCATCGGGCGGCCCTTTTCGAGGTCCTTCAGGGTGGACTCGATCGCGCCCAGCTGGTCCTCGGTCTCGTCATAGGGAAAGCGGGCGCAGAACTCGTCGTAGAGGCCCTGCTGCACCGGCAGCCTCGGCGCCTCGTGCAGCATGCGTTCGGCCGCGATCTTGATCAGCTCGCCAGCGATCTCGCGGATGCGGTTCTTCAGCTTGGCCTTGCGAGTCTGCCAGCCCGAACCGCCGAGGCGATCGAGCTCGACACTGGTCTGGTCGGAGCCGTAGCGCGACAACAGCTCGATGTTCTCGACGGGGAGGAACAGCTTGGTCTCGGCGGCATAATGCAGCTCGAGGCAGTCGTGCGGCGCGCCCGCGACGTCGAGGGTCTGCAGGCCGATGAAGCGGCCGATGCCGTGATCGACGTGGACGACGATGTCGCCGGCGGCGAGGCTCGTCACTTCCGAGATGAAATTATCGAGCTTGCGGCTCGCCTTGCGCGGCCGCACCAGACGGTCGCCGAGGATGTCCTGCTCGCTGATCAGTGCGATCTCGTCGGTCTCGAAGCCGCTTTCGAGGCCGAGCACGGCGAGCATGGTCTCGTTTCGCGGCGTCGCCTGCACCGTCCGCCAGCTGTTGACGCTGGTTGTGTGGGCCAGCTTGTGGTCGCGCAGCATCGAGGTCATGCGGTCGCGCGAGCCTTCGGTCCACAGCGCGATCACGACCTTCTTGCGCTGGGCCTGCAAGGCCATCACATGCGCGACGACGGACTCGAACACATTCACGGTGGTGTCATTGCGTTCCGGCGCGAAGTCGCGGCCCTTGCGCGCGCCGGCATCGACGACACTCGTGCCGTCGGTCGGCACTGAGAACGGCGTCAGCCGCGCCAACGGGACGTCGCCAAGGCGTTTGCCCCACTCCTCTTCGGTCAGATAGAGCCGGTCGGGCGGCAGCGGCTTGTAGATGGCGCCGCCACCGGGATGCTCCAGCGCCTCGCGTCTGGCCTCGTAATAGTCGAGGATCTGCTTGAAGCGCTCGCGGACGGCATCCTCGGCCTGCGGCTCGATCGCGACGGCCGCGCCTTGCAGATAGTCGAACAGCGTGTCCATCCGATCCTGGAACAGCGGCAGCCAGTGCTCCATGCCGGGATGACGGCGGCCTTCACTGACCGCCTCGTACAGCGCGTCGTCGCGCTCGGGCGCGCCGAACTCGGCGACATAGCCCATGCGAAAACGGCGGATGGTATCGGTGACGAGCTGAAACTCCGAGATCGGCACGAGGTCGAGCGCGCGCATGTCGAGCAGCGTGCGCTGGGTCTCGGCGTCGAACGAGCGGATCGACTCCAGGCTGTCGCCGAAGAAGTCGAAGCGCACGGGCTGATCGAGGCCGGCCGGAAACAGGTCCAGGATGCCGCCGCGCACAGCGTATTCACCGGGCTCGCGCACGGTCGAGGAGCGGTTGTAGCCGTTGTGCTCGAGCCAGGCGACGATGGTGTCCATCGGCACCACGTTACCTGGCGCAACCGACAGCGCCTGCGCCGCGACGAGGTCGCGCGCGGGCACGCGCTGCACCACGGCGTTCACCGTGGTCAGCACGATCAGCGGCTTGTCGCTGCCGGTGAGCGAAGCCAGCCGCGCCAGCGTCGTCAGGCGTTGCGCCAAAATGCCGCCATGCGGCGAGACGCGGTCATAGGGCTGGCAGTCCCAGGCCGGGAAGGTCAGCACCGGCAGATCGGGCGCGAAGAATTGCAGTGCGCGTTCAAGCTGCTGCATGCGCGGACCGTCGCGGCAGACCACCGCAAGGCTGACCGCCGGCTTCTTCGGTTGCGCCGCGATGGCACGGGCGAGATCGGAGACGACGAGGCCTTCGGCGCCCTCGGCGACATTGGCAAGCGTCAGCGCGCGGCCGGGCGTCAGCAGCTCGGCCGGTGATTTCATGCCCTGCTTCATGCGTCGCGGTCCGCGATCGGGAATGCCTTGATGCGGGCAAACAGCGCGCCGGGGACATCGGCGGGAAGCACCTTGTCGCCGGTGACCGCGGCATAGAGATCGGGATCGTTGACCTCGAGCAAGCGCTCAAGCTCGATCAATTCAGGCTCGGACAAATTGCCGATCTCGGCATCCGCAAAGCGGCCGAGGATCAGGTCCATCTCGCGCGTGCCGCGGTGCCAACAGCGGAACAGAAGCCGCTTGCGGCGGTCATCCAGCCCGCTGCTCGATCGTGTCGTTCCCGTCATGTCTCAAATCCAGTCAAACGCAGAAAGCCCGGACGTGCCGGGCGGGGTGGGTATAGCCACTCGGACCGGCCGTGTCAGCCCTTTGTTGTTGCAATTGTTTGTGGTCGTGATTGCCGGGCTTGACCAGGCAATCCATCCTCTTGAATAGATGGATGCGCGGGTTGAGCCCGCGCGTGACGATTGTTGCGAGAATGCGCCCCAGCCTGCTCAATCCGCTGTTTGCTCCCGTGACCAGCCTGCCCGGCGTCGGTCCGAAGCAAGACAAGCTGCTGCAGTACCTGCTCAGCCGCAACGAGACGCCGCGGCTGGTCGATCTGCTGCTGCACCTGCCGAGCCACGTCATCGACCGCCGGGCCCGGCCAAAAATCCGCGACGCCGTCCAGGGAACCATGGTGACGCTGGAGGTCACCGTCGACCGCCATCGCCCGCCCCCGCCGCGCAACACGCGCGCGCCCTATCTCGTCTACGCCAGCGACGACACCGGCGACATCGTCCTGACCTTCTTCCGCGCCAAGCCCGGCTATGTCGAAAAGCTGCTGCCGGTAGGCGAGAAGCGCTACGTCTCCGGCACGCTGCAGATGTATGACGGTATCCCGCAGATCGTGCATCCCGATCGCGTGCTCGACGAAGAGGCGATTGCAAAGCTCTCTGGCATCGATCCGGTGTATCCGCTGACCGAGGGCCTCGCGCTCGGCTCGCTGCGCCGCGCGATCGCGCAGGCCCTTCAAAAGCTGCCAGCCCTGCCGGAGTGGATCAGTCCGGAGGTGATGCGTCGCTGCAATTTTCCGCCGGTCACCGAGGCGCTCACGCGCGTGCACCAGCCGGTCGAGCTTACGGACGTTCTGCCGGACCAGCCGTTCTGGTCGCGTCTCGCCTTCGACGAACTGCTCGCCGGCCAGCTCGCACTCGGCCTAATCCGCGCGCAATTGCGCCGCCCCGCCGGCGTGCGCAATGCCGGCGACGGGCACCTGCGCAACAACGTCATCGACGCCTTGCCCTACGCGCTCACGCCCTCGCAGCGCAGCGCCGCCGCGGCCATCGCCGAGGACCTGAAACAGCCCGTGCGCATGCTGCGCCTGCTCCAGGGCGACGTCGGGTCTGGCAAGACCGTGGTGGCGCTGTTAGCTGCCGCCGCGGTCGCCGAGGTCGGCAAACAGGCCGCGCTGATGGCCCCGACCGAAATCCTGGCGCGCCAGCACATCAAGACCATCGCCCCGCTCGCCGAGCGCGCCGGCATGCGGGTTGCGATCCTCACCGGCCGCGAAAAGGGCAAGGAGCGTCGGGAGCTGTTGGCGCAGCTTGAAGCCGGCGAGATCGACCTCCTCGTCGGCACGCATGCGCTGATTCAGGACGATGTCATCTTCAAGGACCTCGCGCTCGCTATTGTCGACGAGCAGCACCGCTTTGGGGTGCGCGAACGCCTCGCGCTGACCTCGAAGGGCGAATCCGTCGATGTGCTGGTGCTGAGTGCAACGCCGATCCCGCGCACGCTGGTGCTGACCTATTTCGGCGACATGGACATCTCCGAGCTGCGCGAAAAGCCGGCCGGCCGCCAGCCGATCGACACCCGCGCAGTGCCGATGAGCCGAATCGAGGAGGTCATGGACGGCATCGGCCGCGCGCTCCAATCCGGCAAGCTGGTGTACTGGATCTGCCCGCTGGTCGAGGAATCCGAGGCCGAGGGCACCGAGCACCTGACCAATGCGACGAAGCGTTTCGAAAGCCTGCAAAAACGCTTCGGTGAGCGCGTCGGCCTCGTCCACGGCCAGATGAAGGGCACCGAGAAGGACCGCGTGATGGGCCAGTTCGCCGCCCACGAGATCGGGCTTCTGGTCGCGACCACTGTGGTCGAAGTCGGCGTCGACGTGCCGGCCGCGACCATCATGGTGATCGAGAACGCCGAACGATTTGGTCTTGCCCAATTGCATCAGCTGCGCGGCCGGATCGGACGCGGCTCGGAAGCCTCGACCTGCCTGCTGCTCTATTCGGAGCCGCTCGGCGAGATGTCGAAGGCGCGGCTGAAAGTGATCCGCGAAACCACCGACGGATTCCGCATTGCCGAGGAAGATTTAAAGCTGCGCGGCGAAGGCGACGTGCTGGGCGTGCGCCAGAGCGGCCTGCCCGGCTATCGCATTGCGCGTTCGGAAGTCCATGGCCAGCTCATCACCCAGGCGCGCGACGAGGCGCTGCGCATCCTGAAGGACGATCCGAAGCTGAAGGGCGAGCGCGGCGAAGCGTTGCGGTGCCTGCTGTATCTGTATGAGCGGGACGAGGCGATTCCGCTGATCGGGGCGGGCTGAGTACCCGTCATTGCGAGCGCAGCGAAGCAATCCAGAATCTCACCGCGGAGGGACTCTGGAATTGCTTCGCTGCGCTCGCAATGACGGCGTGGATACAGACCTGCGCATCTCGACCAATCGTCTCGCGAGGACGAAGCATGCGGCAGCCTCGGTCTGTCGACCAAGGGTGCTATCTTTCGTTGCGGGCGATTTCGTGAAACCCTTCGGCCATGCGTCGGATCATCGTCGTTGGCTCCCAGGGAAGCGGAAAGACGAGCCTCGCCCTGAAGCTCGGGCGAAAGCTCGATCTGCCGGTGGTCCATCTCGACGTGCTCTACTGGCGGCCGGGCTGGAAGCCATCCGACAAGGCAAGCTTTCGCTCGCGCGTCGCTGAGGCAATCGCGGGCGATGCGTGGGTCGTCGACGGCAGCTTCTCGGGGCTGGCTTTCGATCTCACGCTCGCGCGCGCCGATACGCTGGTCGTTATCAACCGTCCGCGCTGGCTTTGCCAATGGCGCATTCTCTGGCGCTCGGCTTTCGACCGCGCTACCGCACGGCCCGATTTGCCCGAAGGATGTCCGGAACAGTTCGACTGGAAACTGATGACTGAGGCGTGGCGCTACAACACGGAGCGCGTGCCCGCCATCGAGGCCGAGCGCATCCAATATGGCGCTGATGTCCCGGTCGTGCGCCTGAGACGCGACCGGGACATCCAGGGTTTTCTGGAATCCATTTCAGCGCACGGCGAGTGAATGATTGTGGTGACGTGAGATCAGGCGATCAGGATTTCTTCTGCGCGATGCGCGCAGCGAACGACTTCAACAGCTCCGCATCCGCCGCCTCGCCCTTCGCGTCCTCCGCGAGATGCTCGAACCACCGCGCAAAGCCCTCGTAGATCTGGCTGGCCGGATGATCGGGGCCGAGGAATCCGGAAATCTCCCGCATTTCCGCGACCCAGCGATAGGCTTTCGGGATCATGTCGGGCAGCGCGACCTCGAGCCGCGCCAGGATCGCGGGCTGGCTGAGCGCGAGTTCGTCGCGCAGCGCCTCGGCCGCGCCCGCTTTCGTTGCCGCGATTACCATGGCCGCGCCGATGCCGGCGAGACCCTTGACGATTCCGGCGTAGGACATCTTGAGCGCAGAGGCTGCGCCGACTGGGCCTTCAACGATCCGCACGTCGAGACCAAGGTCGTTCAGAACGGTGACGTCCTTGGCGTGCTCGCCGGACATGTAGAACGCCGGGCTCTTGCCCCCCGGCTGCGGCGGAAAGCCGATGATCCCGGCATCGACGAATGGCGCCCCCGCAGAGCCGATGATCTCCGCGATCCTTTGCACGGTGTCGACATTGACGGCGTTGCAGTCGACCACAACCGGTTTCTTCTCGCGCCGGACGATCAGCGCGGCCAGCCGTTCAGCCAGCGCCACTGCTTCGCCCGGAGGCACAATCGAGAGGACGATGTCGGCTTCAGCAAGCGCGTCGTCCTCGGCGCCGACCATGCCAGCGTCCGCCGCGCGCTTCAGGGTGGCTTCACTTCGCCCTTTCAGGGACGTCAGCACGCGTGCGCCATTGTCGCTGAGGCGGCGAGCCACGGCACTGCCCATGGCACCCGGCGCGAGGATCGCAATGGTTTTGGACATTATGCACTCCAGGCCGAATTCCGAACGATACGCTCAGTCGACCGGACACTAGCAGAGGACGCGAACGCCTGCGTGAACCTGGCCATCCCGCGCGGGAATGGCCCTACTCCACTTTCGCAGGCTGGAGCGCAGACGCATTCGCGATGCGTGCGGCGTTGGCGACGCCCGCGAGCGCGGCGGCCTTCTTCGGATCTGGCGCCGAGCCCGGCTGAACCACGCCGGCCGACATGATCAGCGTGGCCGCGTCCTCAGCGGTGAGATCGACCTCGATGATTTTGCTTTTGGGGACATAGAAGAAGAAGCCGGTGGTCGGATTCGGCGAGCACGGCAGGAATACCGAGACGTGTTCCTCCTGTCCGGGCAGGCTGCGCGCAATGTCTTCGTTCGGCGATTGCGAGATCAGCACGATCGACCACATGCCGGGCGAAGGAAACTCGACCAGGCCCACTTTCCGGAAGCTCGAGCCCTTGCCCGAGAACAATGTCTCGAACACCTGCTTGAGGCCGCGGTAGATGGCGCGCACGGCCGGGATCCGGCCGAGAAAGGTCTCGCCGACATCGACCAGCGTCCGGCCGATCAGGTTGGCCGCGAGGAAACCGACCAGCGTCAGCGTGAAAAACGCGACAACCAGTCCCCAGCCCGGAATGACGTAAGGCAGATATGTTTCAGGCCGATAGGCCAGCGGCACGAACGGCCGCACCACGCCGTCGACCCAGGTCACGAACCACCAGACCAGATAGAGCGTGATCGCGATAGGCCCCGTCACGACGAGGCCGGTTAGAAAATAATTGCGGAAACGGCCGATCAGGCCGGTATGCGGTTCCGGGACGGGATCAAGTGGCGCAGGCGCGTCGTCGCGGGGGGTCATTCGGGTTCCAGGTAGGTCGCAGCACACAAGCTAGGGTCTTCTAGCAGGTTTGGGAAGACTGCGACCAATCGATATCCCTTGTGCCTATTCCACGGTCACCGATTTTGCGAGGTTGCGCGGCTGGTCCACGTCGGTGCCCATCACCACGGCCGTGTGATAGGCGAGCAGCTGCACCGGAACGGCATAGACCATCGGCGTGAACGCCGCCGCCATGTCAGGCATGACGATGGTGACGAGCGAATCGACGGTCGCCTCCGCCGCGCCCTTGGCGTCGGTCATCAGAATGATTTTGCCGCCGCGGGCGGCGACCTCCTGCATGTTCGAGACGGTCTTTTCGAACACCTGGTCATACGGCGCGATGACGACGACGGGCATGGCTTCGTCGATCAGCGCGATGGGTCCGTGCTTCAGCTCGCCGGCAGCGTAGCCTTCGGCGTGGATGTAGGATATTTCCTTCAGCTTCAGCGCGCCTTCGAGCGCCAGGGGAAAACTGGTACCGCGGCCGAGATAGAGCACGTCGCGCGACTTTGCGATCTCGCGGGCCAGACGCTCGATCTCCACCTCGGTGGTGAGCGCATCCGACATCAAGCGCGGGATCTCGACGAGGCCATGGACGAGCTTGGTCTCGTCCTCGTCGGACAATTCGCCGCGAGCCTTGCCGGCCGCAATGGCAAGGTTTGCCAGTACCATCAACTGGCAGGTGAAGGCTTTGGTCGAGGCGACGCCAATCTCGGGACCGGCAAGCGTTTGCAGCACGGTCTCGCTCTCGCGCGCGATCGTCGAGGTCGCCACGTTGACGACGGCGACCGTGTGCACGCCCGCGGCCTTGGCATAGCGCAGCGCCGCCAGCGTGTCGGCAGTCTCGCCGGATTGCGAGATGAAGATGGCGAGATCACCCTTGCGCAGGGGCGCTTCGCGGTAGCGGAATTCGGAGGCGACATCGACCTCGACCGGCACGCGCGCAAAACGCTCAAACCAGTACTTTGCAACGTAGCCGGCATAGCTCGCGGTGCCGCAGGCCGTGATGTTGATGCGCTGGATCGATTTGAAGTCGAACGGCAGCTTGACCGGCAGCGCGACGTGCTCGGTTGCCATGTCGACATAGCGCGCGAGGGTGTGGCCAACCACTTCGGGCTGCTCGTGGATCTCCTTCGCCATGAAGTGGCGGTAATTGGCCTTGTCGACCAGCGAGGTCGAGGCCGCGTGCCTGATCTTGTCGCGCTGGACGGGGTGACCGTCCTTGTCGAAGATATCAGCGCTCTTGCGCGTGAGCACGACCCAGTCACCGTCTTCGAGATAGCTGATCGTGTCGGTGAAGGGGCCGAGCGCGATGGCGTCGGAGCCGAGATACATCTCGCCGTCACCATAGCCGATCGCAAGCGGCGGGCCGTTGCGGGCGCCCATCATGAGGTCGTCGTCGCCAGCGAAGATGAAGCCGAGGGCGAAGGCGCCGCGTAAGCGCGCCAGCGTCAGCTTGACCGCCTCGACCGGCTTGTTGCCGCGCGCGAGCAGATCGTCGACGAGGTGCACCACGATCTCGGTGTCGGTCTCGGTGTGGAATACCGTTCCCTTCGTCTCGAGCTCCTCGCGCAGCTCGCGGAAATTCTCGATGATGCCGTTGTGAACCACGGCGACGCGTTCGGTCGCGTGCGGATGCGCGTTGTTGACGGTCGGCTTGCCATGGGTGGCCCAGCGGGTGTGACCGATGCCGGTGGTACCCTTGAGCGGCTCCGCCTCGAGCCGCTTCTCCAGGTTCTTCAGCTTGCCCTCGGCGCGGCGGCGCTCCAGGTGCTTGCCTTCGAGTGTGGCGACGCCCGCGGAATCATAGCCGCGATATTCGAGACGTTTGAGCGAATCCACCAATTGCTCTGCAACCGGTTCGCGCCCGAGAATGCCGACAATCCCGCACATGCGGATCACTATCCCCCAAATCGCCGAAAAATCGCCTAAACGACGCGGTTCGTTTTAGCGAAACTCCTACGGAACCAGGTACTCAATAATTATTGCTGATTGAGACAGCACCGATCACACCGAGCCCCGCCTGCGTCGATTTGGCCGGCCTTTAACCTCGCACGTTAACTCACTGTCAACATGTTTGGCCAACGATTCCCGCCCAGGAGAGACGGCCATGAGAAGCTCATCCGACCGCAAAGGCCGGTCGTCGATGTATCTGCGCGCCAGCGAGACCTCGGGCACGCACCTTGCGCATTGGCCGCCGCCCCTGCGCGGCAAGGAGAACAAGCCGCTTTTCATCAAGCATCCCGAAGGCGAGCCGGCCAAGCGCGCCAAGCCGCGCGGCTGGCGCCTGACCCGCGCCATCTTCTCCGAATTCGCCGACGACGAATAGCCTCGCTCACGTCTCCGGCTTCTTTTCGGGAGTCTTGCCGCCGGTCTTCATCTCGCGATAACGCGCCGCGCCGCCTTCCCGGATGGTCTGCTGGTTGCGCTCCAGCGCCATCGCATCGTCGGGTACATCGCGGGTGATCACCGAGCCGGAGCCGATATAGGCGCCGTTGCCGATTTTCACGGGCGCGACCAGCGAAGAGTTGGTGCCGACGAAGGCGCCCTGCCCGATCACCGTCTTGTGCTTCCCAAAGCCGTCATAGTTGCAGGTGATGGTGCCGGCGCCGATATTGGACTTGGCGCCGACGACCGCATCACCAATGTAGGCAAGATGATTGGCTTTCGCTCCCGCCTCGAGGGTCGCGGCCTTGGTCTCCACGAAGTTGCCGATTTTGGCGCCTTCGCCGAGCGAGCTGCCCGGCCTCATGCGCGCGAACGGACCGACAGACGCGTTCTTGCCAATCGAACTCTGCACGATGTGCGAGAAGGAATGGATCACCGCGCCGTCGGCAATCGAGATGCCCGGGCCGATCACCACGAACGGCTCGATGGTGACGTCCTTGCCGAATACGGTGTCGGCGGACAGGTACACCGTCTCCGGCGCGATCAGCGTGACGCCGGCCTCCATCGCCGCTTTGCGCAAGCGCGCCTGCATCACGCCTTCCGCTTCGGCGAGCTGCGCCTTGGTGTTGATGCCGCGCACCTCGTCTTCACTGGTCTCGATCACCACGGACTCCCATCCCTTGTCGCGGACGATGCCGATTGCGTCCGTCAGATAATATTCGCTCTTGGAGTTGGCATTGCCGATCTGCCCGAGGATTTCGAGCGCGCGGCGACCGTCGATCGCCATCACGCCGGCGTTGCAGAGATCGATCTTGCGCTCCGCTTCGCTGGCGTCGGCCTGTTCGCGGATCGCGACCAGGCGGTCGCCCTCGACGATGAAGCGGCCATAGCCGGTGGGATCGGCGGCGCGAAAACCGAGCGCGGCGATGGCGGCACCCCTGGCGAGCGGTTCGCGCAGCCGCGCGAAGGTTTCGGCCGAGATCAGCGGCGTGTCGCCGAACGCGATCAAGAGATCGTCCACCCCCCGCGCGATCGCCTCGCGCGCCGCCAGCACGGCATGCGCGGTGCCGAGCCGCTCGGCTTGCACGAAGGTGAGTGCGTCGGGGCGGCTGCGCCTCGCCTCCTCCGCGACGGCCTGGTGATCGGGACCGATCACGACGGCGAGCGATGTGCCGGTTCCCTTTGGTGCGGCGGCGAGCACATGGGCGAGCAGCGTCTGATGGGCGACGGGATGCAGCACCTTCGGCAGGCTCGATTGCATGCGCGTGCCTTCGCCGGCGGCGAGCACGATCGTAAGACTGGAACGGGCGGTCATCGGAATCCTGTCAGATACGGCCGGATCAATGGTGCGGCGGACGGCAGGCCGCCCAGATGCTCTCGCCTTGCTACCCCCGCAAACGCCCGGAATTCAAGTGCGGCACGCTTTTCCTGTTAATGTTCCCTGATTGATTCGGGGAAGCCAGACGGGGCTGGGCACTTAACGTTCATGGCAAAGAATTCCGACCCACTGGCGGATGCCTTCGACACCAAGGAGACCGGCGGGCTGTTCTCCGGACTTTTGGCCGAGGAAAGCGCGTTCGACCGCCGCATGATGTGGCGGCTGGGCTCGTGGGGCGTCGCGGCCGTCGGGGCCGTCGTCATCGCGGTGGTGGCCAACCAGGCCCATATTGGTTGGCGCCGTGACCAAATTGCCTCCGCTGACCTCGCGCGCCAGGCCGACCGGCTCCAAATGCTGACCAAGGACAGCCAGAACGAGGCGCGCCGCCTCGCAGCCGCCATCGAGACGCTGAACAGCGACCGCGACCGGCTCTATTCACGCGTCACGGTGCTCGAGCAGGGTCTCGATTCCGTCACCGGTGCCATCGCCAAGCAGAACGCCACGCCGTCGCAAGCCGTCAGGCCGCAGGATGTCGCGCCAGCGACCGCAGCTCCCAGCGTCGCGCCGGTCGTCTCGACGCCAGCTCCGGCCAGCGAGAAGCCGCGCACCGAAGCCGCCAAGGATACTCAGAAGGATACGCCGAAGGAGACTGCGAAGGAGCCGTCGAGCCCGCCGCCGCAGACCGCGGCCGCCGCTTCGCTCGTTCAGCAGTCACCGGCCATGACTTCGGCGCTGCCGACGATTCCGCTGGTGCCGTCCAAGTCGATCATGGCGCCGCCGGATGCCGCCGCTACGAAACTGGTTCAACCCGAGGCAGCCGAGAAGAAGGCCGAACCGGCTCCTACTGCAACCGAGGTCGTCGCGACAGCAACGAAGCCGCCGGAAGCAGCCGAGATCGAAGCGCCCGCGATCGCAGTCCAGCAGACGCGCTTTGCCATCGACCTCGGCGGCGCCAACTCGATCGATGGCCTGCGCGCACTCTGGCGCGGCGTGACCAAATCCCATCCGGAAGTTGGAGCGTTGCGGCCGATCATCATGATCAAGGAGGGCGCCGCGGGCCTCGGCATGCAGCTCCGTTTGGGTGCCGGGCCCCTGATCAACGCCGCCGCCGCCGCAAAACTGTGCGCCGGCCTGACCGAGAACGACCGCCACTGCGAGACCACCGTGTTCGACGGCCAGCGCCTGTCGATGCGCGGCGGTCAAGAGAGGGCTCAAGAAAAGGGACCGGAGAAGACTCAAGACAGGGTTCAAGACAAGAACGCCGAGAAGAGCCAGGAGGCGGTGCCGCAGGCCGAGAGCGCTTCGGCGCCCGGGCCAATTGCAAAGCCGGACAAGCGCCGGCGCAACTATTCCTCGAAACGCTCGAAGCGCGAGGAGCCGCCGCCTGCACCCCCACCTGCGGCGCAGCCCGCGCCGCAGGCGAAGCCGGAGGCGGCGTCAACGTCTACAGGATCGACGCTGTCCTCGTTCTTCAGGCGATAGGCGCCCAAACATTCGCGGGTGCCTTGTCGAAGACGGCGCGCGGACTCGCCGCAAGGTCAGCGATGAGATGCGCGTTGCGAGCGCATGCGGCCATCGGACGCTTGGACCTGAGCCGCTCTTTCGCAGCAAGTTCGCGCTCGTCCAACGCCGCCTCAAGAGTCGCCCATCCGAAACCTCGCGTGCTTTGATGAACGAACTGGATGACGTGCTGAGGCTTCTCGTCGCGGCGGGAACAAGTTTGCTGATCGGCATTGACCGCGATATGAACGACACGCCGGTGGAAATGCGGACTGTGGCGCTGGTGGCCCTCGGCTCCGCGTTAAGCGGTTGCTCGCATTGGCTGAGAAATACGAGCGCCGTCTCTCAGAACAGAGCCGAAAGGATCTCCGCGCAGGCAATCACTATTCGATGCGCGCCTTTTCCTTCAGATCCCGAATACGCATCTCCGCTTCATCCTTGGACTGTACGATCTCGGACCAATCGTCGACCCGCGCTTCCTTGCTCAGCCTCTTGAGCTCTTTCAGCTGCTCCTGGGTTGGCTTGTCCATGCTCACTCCTCGAAGACATCATGCGTTAGGCGTCACAACATCAGAACCAGCCCGCCGCTCTTGTGTTCCTTCTGGATGCGGTCAGCAGAAACTTCGCCTGCCCTGTTGCCTGCCCGCGCCATCCCGACCATATTGCCGCCATGACAAAAAAGCCCTTCCGCCTCACGCCCTACCAGGTGCAGTTCCTGATCGTCGTCGGCTTCGCCTCCGTCGGCTATGCGCTTTATCTGCGCTACCTCGCGATCGAATTGTCGCAAGTCGCGCTCGCCTGCGATGCCGGCCTTCAGACGCTGCTCTGCAAGGCGCGCTCGGTCTCGACCGTGCTGTTCAAGAATTCGGTGTTCGGGATCGTCGCGCTGGTGGTTGCGACGCTGAACCTGATGCGGCCGTCGATCGTGCTGCTCACAGTCGGCGTCATCGCCGCCGGCCTCGGCATCGTGCTCTACAATGTCGTGCTGTCGGGCCTTGCGATCGGCCTGTTCATTCTTGGATTTGCTCGGCCCGCGCCCGCCACAGCGTGAGCGCGAACAAGAGGTAGATCGCGCAGGTCCACAGCGACTGCCAATTGTCGCGGCCCTCGTTGAACAGCACATAGACGGCCGACAGCGCCAGCAGGCCTGCGAACACCGCCTCCGCGATCGGACGCTGGCCGATCTGCGGCCGGTTCAGCATCAGCAGCGCAAACGGCACCACGGCCATCGTCAGCGCGGCGTAGGGAAAATCCTTGTAGCGCGGGTCGAACACGAAGCCGAGCGCGGTCTGCGCCGCGATCACCGCGGCCACGGCCAGCGTCAGGCCGAGCACGGCGGTGAGCTTGGACCATTTCCGGCCCTCGCGCGGGCCGAGCAGGTCGAGGAAGGTGGGAAGGCTGCGGCCGATCACCATCGCCTGCGCGCAGAAGATCGGCGACAGGATGCCGGCGAGGAGCAGCGCGCCCCAGAGCAGCCAGCCGCCGATGCCGTAGCTCTCGTAATACATCTTATCGGCGCCGATCCCGAGCAGGCTCCCCGCCGTCGTCGCCGAGATGGCCACGCCGAGCCAGGCCGAGAAGCGCGGCGTCCACGGCCGCCGGCGCAGCGTGAGACCGGCAACCGCGAACACCAGCACGCTGAGGCCCATGCCCGCGCCCATGTACCATTTCCAGTACGGGAAATTGCTGATCGGCTCGCCCGGCGGATACTTCAGGCTGCGGCGCACCGAATCATACAAGCCCCAATAGCCGCCGACGGTGCCTTCCAGCTTACGCTTCCACGGCTGGTCGTAGGACTCGATCAGGTTGACACGGAACTTCTGTGCCTTCGCAAGGCTCAGGATCTCGGAAACCACCCGCGCCTGGTTGGTGCGCGACGGCAGCGCGCCGTCACGCATACGCCCCTCGCTCGGCCAGCCGGTTTCGCCGATCAGGATCTCCTTGCCCGGAAACGCCACCGCCATGCGTTCGCGGATCGACTCGACATGGGCGCTGGCGAATTTCGCCTTGACCGGGAAATCCTCCCAATAGGGCAGGATGTGGATCGTGACGAAGTCGACGGCGTCATAGACCTCGCGATTCTTCAGCCAGTACTCCCAGACGTCCGCATAGGTGACGGGCACGCTGACCTGCGCCTTGACCGAGCGGATGATGGAGACGAGGTCCGCCGTCGTCATCTCGCCGCGAAGCAGCACCTCGTTGCCGACGATGAGCGCGGTGATGATGGAAGGAAATTCCTTGGTGAGGCGAACCGCGAGCGCGGCCTGCTCGAAATTCTTGGTGCGGTTGCTGGAGAGCCAGATGCCCTGGAGCACTTTCAGGCCGCCGACCTTGGCGGCGATCGCCGGCACCTGGTCGAGCCCGTTCTCCATCGAATAGGTGCGGACGCAGTCGGTGATCTCCTTGAGCTGGCGCAGGTCCTGCTCGATCTGGTCCGCCTCGATATGGGTCCACGTCTCCAGCGGCGACTGCTCGCCGCGGAACGGCGCGTAGGAGACGCATTGGACCTTCTCGGCGGGATCGATCGGCGCGCGCGCGAGCGTGATTGGCGTCGCCAACCACCACCACACGGCAGCAATCGCACCCAGTGAAACGAGCAGAAGCGCCAGTGGCGTACGAAGAGAAATCGGTTCCGTCCTCCGCGAAGGGTCCGTCGATTACCTGCTTGCACGCCGTCTGCCAAGGGGGTGCGCCCAGGTGTGGATCCGCTGCTCCCAAAGGAATCTGGCTGCGGCCGTTCGACCGGGGCCTAGGATTGTGACTTTGCTGGACAAAATTCCAAATACAGGTCATGGACTCGGAAAGACTTTTCCGCCGCATTGGAGACCCATTTGGACGCCATCACCGACGCGTCTGCGGGATCCTGACGCGGACGACCAGCAGATACATTGGGGAATTCATGCGGCAGCGGGTGTTCGAGTTACGAAATGCGGTCCTGCGGCAGTTCGCCGCCACCTTGGCAGTCTCCTCCCTTCTCGTTCTCGCCGGCCTCGGTGGCGCCTCCGCCCAGAGCGGCACGCCCGCCCCCGACCAGAAGGCCGCGGCCCAGCCCGCGGACGCGGCCAAGGACGCCGCCCAGAACCAGCGCCGCACCGACGAATTCGCGGAAGCGGCCCAGGTCATCAACGGCCCCGCCGGCAATCCCGAATGCGTCTGGCTCGGCCGGCGCGTGGTGCGGCTGATGTGGCGGGATGATCTCGATACCGCATTCCGCCATCTCGACCTCTACGACCGTTTCGGCTGCCCCGGCGGCCACATCCAGGCTGCGTTCCGCTGCCTGACCCGCTTCGGCGGGCAGATCGACCCCAAGGTCGCCGAGACCCTGGACAGCCGCGTGCACGCTTGCTGGATCAACCCGGCGTCCCAGCCGCAGCAGGCGGCGGCGAGCGCCGCGCAAACCCCAGCGCCGACGCCGGGCAATGCGCAGGCCGCCCAGCCAGCCGCAAGTCCCTCGCCTGCGGCAAGCCCGACGCCCGCGCCCCAGAAATAGCCAAGGGTCGTTTCAGCTGTCGTTCAGGAACGATCGGCCATAGACACGGTTGGCACTGCCGCGCGTCGTTCGAAAAGGCCATGCCCTCATAAGGAAATGAGGCCATGACAGTTGTGAAACCGCGCAGCAGAGGTATGTTCCCTTTGCCGCGGACTCGGTCGGATCTCGGGGTCGGATCCGCTTCCCTGCCACCTCAGCCCCTTTTGGTTTAGCCGCGATGCGCGTTGTCGCCGCCGTTCTGTTGCTTGTGTCTGCGCTCCATGCGGGCATCTGGGGAGTCATGCGCGACAAGGAGCCGGCGCCTGACTTCAAGGGCCTGCTGCCCAGCGTCTCCTACGCGCCTTTCGAGGGCTCGGCTCACCCCGACATCGACAACATCCCGACCGTGGAGAAGCTCCGCGCCGACCTGAAGACGCTGTCGACCATGACGCGCGCGATCCGGCTCTATTCGTCCACAGGCGGCGTGGAGCTGGTGCCACCGATCGCCGCCGAATTCGGCCTCAAGGTCACCGTCGGTGCCTGGATCGACAAGGACAAGGATCGCAACGAGCGCGAGATCAAGGCTGCGATCGAGCTCGCCCGCAAGAACAGCAACGTCGTCGGCGTCGTGGTCGGAAACGAGGTGATCTACCGCGGCGAGCAAAAGGTCGAAGACCTCATCAACATGATCAAGAAGGTCAAGGGCTCGGTCCGCGTGCCGGTCACCACCGGCGAGATCTGGAACATCTGGCGCGACAATCCCGACCTCGGCTCCAACGTCGATTTCATCGCCGCCCACGTGCTGCCCTATTGGGAAAACTTCCGCTCGGATCAAGCAGTCGACCAGGCGGCCGACCGCTACAACCTGTTGCGCAACCTGTTCCCCGGCAAGCGCATCGTGATCGCCGAGTTCGGCTGGCCGAGCCAGGGCTACAATTTGCGCAACGCCGATCCGGGCCCGTTCCAGCAAGCGCTGATCCTGCGCAACTTCGTCACCCGCGCCGAAGCCATCGGCATGGAATACAACATCGTCGAAGCCATCGATCAGCCCTGGAAATTCTTCGAAGGCGGCGTCGGTCCGTACTGGGGCATTCTCAACGCCAGCCGCGAGCCGAAATTCGCCTGGACCGGCCCGGTGGAGAATCCCGATTATTGGAAGCTGATGGGCATCGCACTGCTGGTCGGCATCCTGCTGTCACTGCCGATCCTGCGGCTTGAAAAGCCGACCGCGAAACAGGCCTTCCTGCTGTCGGCAGCCGCCAACGGCGTCGGCGCCTGGGCCGCCACCGTGTTCGCGTTCTGGAACAGCCATTATTTCATTTTCGGCTCGGCCTTCGCGCTGACGCTGGGCATGATCCTGCTCGTTCCGCTCGTCCTCATCGCGATGGCGCGAATCGACGAGATCGCGGCCGTCGCCTTCGGCCGGCGGCCCCAGCGGCTGCTCACCAAGAGCAAGCCGATCGAGAACGTGCCCGAGAATTACTACCCGAAGGTCTCGATCCATATCCCCGCTTATTTCGAGCCGGTCGAGATGCTCAAGCAGACCCTGGATGCGCTGTCGCGGCTGAATTATCCGAACTACGAATGCGTGGTCATCATCAACAACACGCCGGATCCCGCCTTCTGGCAGCCGATCCAGGATCATTGCCGCGCGCTCGGTGAACGCTTCAAGTTCATCAACGCCGAGAAGGTGCAGGGCTTCAAGGCCGGCGCGCTGCGCATCGCGATGGACCGCACCGCGGCGGATGCCGAGATCATCGGCATCCTCGATGCCGATTATGTCGTCGATCCCGACTGGCTGAAGGACCTCGTGCCGGCTTTCGCCGATCCGCGCGTCGGCCTCGTGCAGGCGCCGCAGGAGCATCGCGATGGCAACCTGTCGATCATGCACTACATCATGAACGGCGAATATGCCGGCTTCTTCGACATCGGCATGGTCCAGCGCAACGAGGCCAACGCCATCATCGTGCACGGCACGATGTGCCTGATCCGCCGCGCCGCGATGGACATGGCCGGGGGCTGGTCGTCAGATACGATCTGCGAGGATTCCGATCTCGGCCTGGCGATCCAGGAGCTCGGCTGGACCACCCACTACACCAACCATCGCTACGGCCAGGGCCTGCTTCCTGACACCTACGAGGCCTTCAAGAAGCAGCGTCACCGCTGGGCCTATGGCGGCCTCCAGATCGTCAAGAAGCACTGGCGCTTCTTCCTGCCCGGCAGGAGCCGGCTTACGCCCGACCAGAAGCGCGAATATGGCCTCGGCTGGCTGAACTGGCTTGGCGCCGAAAGCCTCGGCGTGGTCGTGGCGCTGCTCAACCTCGTCTGGGTGCCGATCGTCGCCTTTGCCGACATCGCTATCCCCGACAAGATCCTGACGCTGCCGATCATCGGCGCCTTCATCGTCTCGCTGGCGCACTTCTTGTCGATGTACCGCGCCCGTGTCGCGATCAGGCCCGGCCAGATGCTGGGCGCCATGATCGCGGCGATGAGCGTGCAATGGACGGTGTCGCGCGCGGTCGCGCAGGGCCTCATCACCGAGCACATCGCGTTCGCCCGCACCTCGAAAGGTGGCCTGTCGCGGATGTCGATCGAGTTCCAGGCGTTCTGGGAGGCCGTGATCGGTACTCTGCTGGTGATCGGCGCCGGCGTCCTGATCGCCTCCAACAGTTTTAGGCAGATCACCGAGATCTACATCTTCGCCGGCGTCCTCGTGCTCCAAAGCCTGCCGTTCCTGGCCGCGGTCGCGATTGCCATCCTCGAGCTCAGCCGCATCAACTCGTTCCAGTTCTGGCGCGACAGCGCCATCCGCACCGCCGAGCTGATCGGCCTGCGGCCCGTGGCATTGCCGCCAGTGGGCGCGCCGCAGGCCGTGCCGAGCGAGGTGCGGAGAGAGACGAACTGACGGCGCCGTCGCCCGCGGCGCATCCTTCGAGACGCCCGCCTGCGGCGGGCCCTCAGGATGAGGCCAGCTCTTGCAGCAAGATTGTAGACCCCCGCGCGATATCAGACCCTGGCGAGAAACTAGACCCTCAGAGTGAGGAGCCCGCCAAAAGCGGGCGTCTCGAACCATGCAGGCCGAACTCCACAGGCGATCTCCCGCAGTTCAGCGTGGACGGCGGCCCGCCAATTGCGTCGAAAATCCCGCTCAAGCTGCGGATTGCCCGAGCAAATCCCCGCTCCTGCCAAGACTTTCGGCACCCATCCCCACTATTGACCTCCGCAGCCACTCCCCCTACACAGCGCGGGCCGAAAGCATGATCCGGAAACAGCCGGTTTTCCCCGCAACGCGAACTTCGGCGGTGCGGCAAGACATGCTTTTCTAAATGTCCGAACGTGATGGCGATCTCGTCAATGCCATCAGCGGCCATGGGAGCGCGTAGCTCAGCCGGTAGAGCACGTGACTTTTAATCACGGGGTCCTGGGTTCGAGCCCCAGCGCGCTCACCAAGTAAGATCAATGACTTAGCCCGACATATCAGCCAACCGAAAAAGCTTTTTGTGGGCACCGTGTTGGCAAATCGATTGCTCCGCTCGCGGCCGAAGATCTCGGCGCGATAATTGTTTGCCATGATCAGCTTGGTCGCCTGACCTGCCAACTCTTGGCAGATGCACTCCATGCGCGCGAGCTCGTCGATGGGTTGATGCCCCATGTGCGCGATCAGACTCCGGTGACCGGCCGGCGGTCAAAGGTTCAGCGGTGCATTGTAGGCGGATAGCCGCAGTGTGGATCGTTCAGTGATCATTCAGCCGGCTCAGAAGCATATATACTGCTGACTGAGAGGAAATCTGATGATTACCGCGATTGCAATTGTGGCTCTCCAATTGAGCCAAGTAGCGCCCGATAGATAGAGGAGCGCCGCCGCAGGTTCATCAAGTGCAATATGGGGTCCCGGTGCATCCCCCGCCGTGCGGCCACGGCTGGGACGTGAGCGCCCGTGACGGCATGTGCTACCCGAACGGGTACCTTCCTCCTCAGGAACAGGCTGCGAGGCACTACTATAATCGCGGGGGTGGCTACGGCTATCGCAGATATCCGGTGCCCTGCGGCCACGGCGCCGACGTCGATATCCGAGATGGGCAATGCTACCCAAACGGAACGGTACCCCCGCAGTTTCAGCAGGGCCGACAGGGCTACTACGGCGAGGACGACTACTACGATCGCCGCCCCCGACGCCGCTACTATCGCTATTATTAGGAAGCCCGCCGAGCGTGAACCGGCGGGCCCCTGTCAGCGACCGGCCCGCTCGCCGAGGCCAAGGGGACTTCGCAGGAACGCCCGCCGTACTGCCGATCAAACCACGCCTTCACCGCCGGCCAATAGCGACGCTTGCCCCACACGGTGACCCTTGGGGGAAGCCCTTCGATAAGTCGTTGTCGAGCATGAAGATCGCTGCGCGCGCTGCCTTCCGCGGCACGCCGAGCCGGCGGATCATTTCTTCATCGGTCACAAAAAGCGTGGGCTCGACGATTTCGTGCTGCACCAGTTTCTGCTCAACATCGTCTTCGTGAGCCTCGTCCACCTCTGACCTCCAAATTGAAAGCGCGGGACCGAAGTCCCGCGCCCTGATTGTTTCACCCTTTTAGCCGTCGGTGGTGCGTCATCAGCCGCTGCCGGTCGCGCCTCCCGTGGGTTCGGCCGCCGGCGCTTCATTTGCTCTTCCTGTATTTGGCGATCATCCTCAGCGACAGCCGCACGGTCTGGATCAGCTCGAGTGCGAGCGCTCGACCCACCACCTCCTGCGGCTGCGTGCTGAAGTTCTTCCATGTAGAGCAGCAAGTCGACCAGCGCCTTTGCCAATGCCTCCCGTCAACGGATCAAAGATGCTGATGCACCGCTGATCCAGATATTCGGGCATAGGAACGTTTCGACCGCTAACGAGTCCTAGAGGCGCAATCCAGCCCGTATTCCTTGTGGATCGAACGGTGGAAAAAGCACTCGCCTATGCTATCTCGGCGGCCCTCGTTGGCTTCGGTCTCTTGATCTTTTTCGCCGGCCTATCCTCCAGCTCGCCCGCCTTATGGACAATCGTCGCGTTGGTCCCGATCACGATCGGGATCGTGAGCGCCTTTGGCCCGGTATGACTAGCTGTGGAAACCAGGCTTTAGGTCAGCGCGTCTGTATTTTCCGAATCGGTGTCTCGTGTTCGCTCTCTGTAGTTTCAAACTGTGGTGAACGCGCGTGAGCCATTTCGTTTCTATGCTTCTGCTTGCGACAGCCCTGATCCTGACCCTGTGCTTCGGGGTGGCGGCCTGGCGCCTCTCAGCGGACAAAGAGGCCGACATCACCGCCACGATCCCGCATCAGGAATACGGCTGGAGGTCGAGGTCCAGCAACTGATGGCCGTTGCGCTAGCCACCGCTCGCCTTCCAATCGCAAAGAAGGGCAACATCCAATTTCAGAAGAAGTCAGAGGGTGAGCCACCCAAGACCTACAGCACCCTGCGTTCGCCGGTTAGGCTGCTGAATAAGATGCTTCAGCTTTCCGGAGCCGGCGTCGTAGCCGGCGTACTCAGCGGAGCTCCACCAACCGAAACAGGCCCGACAGGCTTCGCTTCCCGAACCATCCGTTTGCGCATCGCCAGCCGATTGCGGGCGTGCCCTCGTGGAATGGAGGAGGTTATGTCCGACATCATTGCACTTTGCAGCGAGTCGACCTTCGCGATCAGCGTGGAAAGCTGCGAAGATATCTTTCTCACATCGACCCGTTCGTCCGTGATGCTCTGTCGCAGAGAAAGCAGCACCATCGAATCCTGCTGCAGCAAAGCTGCATTTTGCTGCACGGAATCATTGTTCTCCTTCAGCAAGGCAGCCTGTTGCTGTTGGGCGGACTGAATGTCCTTCAGAGCAGCGACAACCGAATCGGTTTTTGGCGCCGAAGCTTCCTGGCGCGGAAGCAGTTCAGCCAAGCTGCCGACATTCAGCGACGAAAACTCAAACGGCAACGTATAGATGGCCGCCGAGCCGTTGATGGCCAAGGCACACACCGACAGTGCCAGGACCGACTTGCGGCTGGACCGCTTGACCGGCGCTGGAGCTTCTGGCCCTGCGGGTGCGGTGACTGCCGCTGCAAGTGCTGCAGGGTCGAGCTCTTCGACGAAGCCTTGCGTTTCGAAAATCATGGTCACGTGCATTGACCCCAATGAGCGAGCAAAAGGAAGCCGCTCCCGGAACGTCCTCGCGACGCCTCCTTTACGCAGCACCCATACACAAGTGCCTAAGATTGTGGGCGTTTCGGATTAATTCCACGTTAGCGGCTTGGGCGGCTGACATGCTCAGCCAGTCCGGCTGAATACGGGGTGTATCGAGGAATGACCCAAATGCCTCGCGGCGGATTTTCCGAAGATGGCAGAATGCCATTGTTTTGCCCGACGCGTCAAACGACCTTTGCGTCGAATACAGAAAACGTTGTGCCGGCAGCACTTAGCTACTGTGCATGGGGTTGTTTTCGCAGATTTGGCAGCGCCTCAACCTTCATCCAGCAACTCTGCTCGGATACCCGCTGAAGATGACGTCAAGCTGCGGTCGAAGAACGATGCCGACAGACCGCGTGCCTGCCTGCCCTGCTTCCGGTGCACGTGCTGACGAAGGCGCAAGCGCCCCTTACCCCTCGTCCAGCACCTCGAACAACTCCTCAAGCCGCTCGAATGGCGCATCGCGCATCGGGCTGTGATAGACGACGCGATCGCCGTCGCGCTGCAGCGACTTTCCCCGCGACTTCCGCAAGCGCCCGGGCAGGAATGTCGCGGCGACAGCCCCGGGGCCGACGTCGAGGCGGATGATGCCTCTGCGCTTGCATTCGATCCTGAGCCGAGCTGCGCCGAAGAAGTCGCGCGCGACGTTCGGCAAGGGGCCGAACCGGCGCGAGGTTTCCTCCTCGAGGTCGTCGAGGTCGTCTTCGTCATTGCATCGTGCTGCACGTGCATAGAGCTCGAGGCGCACCGGCTCGGACTGCACGTAGCTGTCAGGAAGCATGTCCCCGACCGGCAAATTGAGGTCGGGCACCCACACCGGGGCCCGCCCCTCATCGACTTTCTCCGAGGCCATTTTCAGCAGGTGACTGTAGAGCACGGGCCCGAACACCTGCACGTGGCCGGATTGCTGCTCCGAGAACAGGTCCCCCGCGCCTCGCAGATCGAGGTCGCGCTCGCTGATGGCAAAGCCGGCGCCGGGCCGACTGAACTCCTCGAGCACTGCCAGGCGCTTCTCGGATTGCCCGGACTCCGTCTCCGTCAGCAAATGGGCGAAGGCGCGGATGCCGCTGCGGCCGACCCGCCCGCGCAGCTGGTGCAGCTGCGCAAGGCCGAACTTCTCCGGCCAGCACACCACGATGGTGTTCGCACGGGGAATGTCGAGGCCGCTCTCGACGATATTGGTCGCGAGCAGGACGTCAGCCCTGCCCTCGACGAAGCTCATCATGCGGTCGTCGATCTCGTCGGCCGCCAGCCTGCCGTGCAGACACACGATGCGGAGATCCGGCGCCACCGCTTGCACCCGCGCCAGCATCGGATCGAGATCCTGAATGCGCGGACAGATCAGAAAGCTCTGGCCGTGGCGCCGCTGCTCGCGCAGCAATGCGTTGGCAATGGCAGCATCCGACAGCGGTGCGATTCTGGTTGCGACCGGCAGCCGGTGAACCGGTGGCGAAGCGATCACGCTGAGATCGCGGAAACCGGCAAGACCGGCGGCCAGCGTCCGCGGGATCGGCGTCGCGCTCATCATGAGCACATGTACATTCTTGGCAAGGCCGGAGAGCTTTGCCTTTTCGGCGGCACCGAAATGCTGCTCCTCGTCGATGATGACGAGGCCGAGATCATCGAACTTCACGTCCTTGCCAATGAGCGCCTGCGTGCCGATCACGACCTTGATCCGGCCGCTGCGCAGTCCCTCCTTGGTCTCGCGCAGCTCCGCGCCTGACGTCGCGCGCGACAGGTTGCCCACCTCGATGCCGAACGGCGCAAAGCGCTTCCGGAACGTCGCGACATGCTGCCGGGCCAGCACGGTCGTCGGCACCGCGATCGCCACCTGCTTGCCCGACAGCACCACGGCGGCCGCCGCGCGCAGCGCCACCTCGGTCTTGCCAAAGCCGACGTCGCCGCAGATCACACGGTCCATCGGGTGACCGGACGCGAGATCGTCCAGCACGTCGGCGATCGCCTTGGCCTGGTCGCTCGTGGTGAAATACGGGAAACGGGCCACGAATTTCTCGTAGGCCGATCCCGGCGGAACCAGCTTTTCGGCACGCCGCCGGCGGCGCTGGCTGATGTGCTTGGCCAGCACCTTGCCCGCGATCTGGATTTCGCGCTCGGCCTCAGTGCGGCGCGCCCACCACGTGCTGCCGTCCGCCTTGTCGAGCGCCAGCTTGCCGAGTTCGGTTGCGTAAGGCCAGATCAAAGCGAGATCGGGCGGCGGCACGAGCACCGCATTGTCGCCCGCGAACTTGAGGCGGATCATCTCGCGCATTGCGCCACCGCCCGTGTTCACCGTCTGCAAGCCATCGAGCACGGCAAGGCCGCGCTGGAGATGGACGACCACCGTGCCCTGCTCCGGCACGTCCGGATGATCGAAGGCCGCGCTCCAGGCGCGCGCCATCGGCTGCGGATGATGCGCCCGGCTGCCGAGCACGTCGGAGGCCGTGACCACGGCAAGAGGCTTTTTCCCCGGCAGGACGAAGCCGGCATCCAGATCAGCCAGCAGCGCCGTCTCGCCGTTGCGCCCACTCGTCGCCTCGTCCCAGTCCTCACAGCGCTGCGCCTTGACGCCGCTCATCCGCTCCATCACGCGCAGATCGTCCTCCTGCGCGGCGACGAGGATCAGGCGCGAACCGGCTCGCCGCGTCTCCTCGACGAAGGCCCGAAGTGCTTTCCTTGCGGATGTCAGTTTCGAAAACTCCGGCGTAGTTTGGAAAGGCGCCGTCCGCGGCAGCACTTTCATGCCCTTGGCGAGCCGTTTCCAGTCACCTCGGCCCAGATATTCGCGCTCCCGCTCCGCACGGGGCGCGGCTTCCTCGATCGTGCTCAGCCACGCGCTGGCGTGCAATGGGACCCCTGCATCGGCGATCCATTTGGCACGTCCGCAATAGTCGAGCAGGCTCGCGCGCTTGCCGCGCTTGCCGGCAAAGCCAAGCCGCTCCGACATGGGATCGACCAGAAGCTCGCTGGTCTCGAAGATGATGTCGTGCTCTTTCGGATCGAACGCCACGATCCGCCTGATCGCGCGATCCGAATGCTCGATCCGGAATGGTCCCAGCGCGCCGGCGGGAAATATCTCGAAGGTCTGGCCGTGAAACAGCGCCCCGCCCGGATAGTCGGGCTCGTCCTCGAGATCGTATCCCAGGGCTTGGAGGCGCGCCTCAAGGTCCTGCTCGGAAAACGCGCCGCCCACCTTCAAGCTCACGCTCAAGCGCGACAGGTTGGCGGGCGGCGGCAGGCGCTCCATCACGGCTTCCGCCGTTGAAACCAGAAAGAGCGGCTTCTTGGATCTTGCGAGGCGCCTCAGGACCGAGGCTCTGCGCCCCGCGAGTTCGTGGGACGGCTCCAACTGATCGAACGGCAAGGTGTTCAATCGCGGAAACACCAGGACCTCGCAGGAAGGGTCGAGCGCGTGGATGACGCTGCCCAGCCGCTCCGCCCGGTTCTCACTCTCGGCAAGAAAAACCAGACCGCTGCGTCCGGACTGCTTCCATTGTGCCAGCAGATGCAGAGCCATCATACCGAGGGGCGAGGAAGACGAGATCGTTGCGCGCTGCGCCCGCTTGCTCTTCTTCGGCGACTTTTTGGTCGCCCGCGCGTTTCTGGAAAGCCTCACTTGAATCCGTCTCTGGTCGTCAACCGCCGGCAACTGCACGCGAGCCGCTCGCATCTCGATTCGGCTGCTTGCCGCTATGCATATGGGATTTGCCCTGCGAACGCACGCTGATGGGCAACGTCGGGGGCGTCATCGTGATCCCGGCAATTTGGCCGCTGATCGGCCCCGGCAGATCGGAACTGGCTCCGTTCCGACGCGTGAATGCGGCCCTGCTCTCGATGCGAAAGTCAATGCGATGTAGAACGCCTACGGATCCAGCAGGCACGAAAAAACCCCAGCGCTTGGAGCCACGCTGGGGCGTTTCGTTCAAAATGAATCGGTTAAGCAATGACGTCCTCATAGCAGCGATTCCGCCGGGCGTTTGTGAACTGGTTCACACCCCTTGCGGCATCCAAATCAAACGACCTCGGGGAAACCGAGGTCGCCAACCTTTGTGGGGAAGGTTTTCTCTCAGGCCCGGGGGCTTTTGGGGTTGGGGATGGGCCGAGAGCCTGGATTCTACGCTCAGCAGGCGGAGTCGTTCCAAAGCGGCGGGCAAGATATCGATCGGCGCGGACCGGTGCATTCAACGCCCAATTGCTCCGGATCGTAGTACCGCATCTTCCGATTTGAGCGCGCGCACAACGCGAGCTAGGACGCCCGCTTTTACGGAGGCGCATTTTGAAACCATTCATTTTCATTGCGGCCATCGCACTGCTTGCGACGGCTCCTGCACGCTCACAGGCGCTGGTCGACCCAAGCAAGGTTGCCCCCGAGTATCGGGAGGCGGCCGAGAAGCGCCGGGCCGAGCAGCTGCGGCAGCGCGAATGCGCAATGAACGCGGATCTCGAGAAGGTGCTGCCGAGGGATCGCACCGCCTATCTCAACCGTTGTCTGGACACCATGGCGGCCAAGCAATAGCGCTGATCGAGCCACTTGATCGGTCGGGCCGCTGCGGCGGCGCGATGACGGCTGCGCGCATTCTGCGAGCACCGGCCCCCTTACCCGCATCGGCTGTGACAAAGCGCGTCGGCCAACTCGCGAAGGCCCTTCAAGCTTTCTTCAGATATTTGAGATCACCTGAACATTCACTTTCAATAGATGATCGCGCATGAGTTTCGTCCAGATTCAGTGCACACGCTGCAAGGATGTGTTTCGCGATCGCGCCGGCCGGTTGCAGGACGGCTATTCCAGGCAATGTCCGAGCTGCGAGGTGGTGCTGTTCTTCGCGGAGGACTCCCAACACCCCTTCATCAAGCGCGCGATGCGCAATGCGCGCAAGGCCCGCAAGGAGCAGCGCGAGGCCGAGGTGATCAGGCTCGCTGCGCCGGAGTCGCGAGCAGCCCGCTCGAGGTCATCCGCCGCGCGGACACGACCTGCGGGGCGAGAGGATTAGCTTACCGCCGCGACTTTCTCGGAAACAGGCGGTCGCGGATGTAACGTGAGGTCGGCGTCAGGCGGATGCCGCGGGGCTTCTGCCAGGCCGCGCGGTCGATCTCCTTCTTGTCGCCGATCGCCAGCCTGCCCTTGGCGTCCTTGGCGATGAAGATCGCATCGCTCATCTTGCGGCCGGAGCGCTTGTTCCTGGCCTTCACTTCCTTCCAGAGACTGATCCGGCCGAGCTTCAGCTTGGGCAGCTCCTCCTTGATCTCCCGCCGCAAGCAGTCCTTCTCGGATTCGCGCGCGCGCTTGCGCCCGCCCGGGAACATCCAGAGGCCGTCCGACCGGCGCCTGACCAACAATACCTTGCCGCGCCTGGCGGCAACCAGCTTGGAAGACTTCGCCATCACTGCCGTAGATCGAGACCCAGAATCGTCCAGATCGTAACTTGTCTAGTCGGATAGACAAGTTCGGGACGCATCTTGATCAGAGGCCGCGGAGCCGTTGGCTCCTAGTGAGTCGCGGCGGGGCGATCGCGCCGGCGGGCGCCAGGTCAGCCCTTGCCCGCCTCCGTCCGGTCCTCGGTCCGGATCCAGGCCATCATCATCTCCCACGCCACCGACAGGATGATCGGACCGATGAACAGGCCGACGATGCCATGGGCGAGCGTGCCGCCGATCACGCCGACGAAAATCACGATAGTCGGCGTGGTCAGGCCGCGCCCCATGACGAGCGGCTTCAGCATGGTGTCGATGAAGCCGACCAGGACGAGAAACACGGTGAGCAGCAGCGCCGTGGTGACGTCCTTGGCGGTCCAGATCCAGATGATCACCGGCAGCAGCACGAGGAAGGCGCCGATCTGCACGATCGAGAGCAGCAGCACAATGAAGGCGAGAAGGCCGGCGCTGGGCACTGCCGCGAGCTTGAAGCCGAAGCCGGCGAGCAGCGCCTGCACCACTGCGACGCCGATCACGCCTTGCGCCACGGCGCGGATGGTCGCGCCCGCAAGCTCCAGGAAATGCTCGCTCTGCTCGGGCACGATTCGAAACAGGAAGCTGCGGCCGGCTGCAACTAGCCGCGGGCCGTGCGGAAACAGGAAGCCGGCAACGAACACCGACAGCAGGAATTGGGCCGTGCCGAGGCCCGCATCGCCCGCGAGCGACAACAGCGGTCCCGCCAGCGGCTGGAGATAAGGCGCCACCTCGCGCAGCACTGCGCGGATGTTGGTGTAGGCCTGGTCCCAGAGGTCATAGAGCCACGGACCGACCAGCGGCCACGATTTGAGCTGCTCCGGCGCCGATTGGAGCGCCAGATCGCCGGTGCCGAGCTGGTGCGCCAGCTCCCGCACACCGTCCACGGCGCTGAGGCCGAGCCAGGTCGCAGGGCCGATCACGATGCCGAGCGTGATCAGCGTCAGGATCGCTGCCGCGGTTTTCGGCCTGCCGCCGAGGATCTTCGCGACCAAGCTGAAGGCCGGATAGAACGCGACCGCGAGCACGCCGCTCCAGGCCAGGATCGGCACGAACGGGCGGATGATCAGGAAGGTCCAGATGATCAGCAGGGCGAGCAGGCCGAGCCGGATCACGAGCTGGATGATATCCTCACCCGTCAGGAGCTGACGGAGACTTTTCACGGCTAATGCTTTCCTTGCGACATGAACGCAACTTGCGGCGCCCTAGCCGTTATTGCCAGCAACAAGCCGGGCGTCAAGGCGACCGGTTCCCGCAACATCCGCTGACTAGGAACGCATCGGACCTACCGGCATTTTGAGGACGATGACGGCCGGTCCCAGAGAGCCTGATGCACATGCGGGGATTCACCGCGGCGTCCACTATTCGCTGAAGCGGAATGCCGCGCCGGGCTACTGGCGCTATGCCTATGCGATCGGCGACAGGGTCCGCTCCGGGCGCGTGCAAGGCAAGCTGCCGCTGCTCGCCATCAGGCGCGTGCAGATGCGCATTGATCGGGACTTGCGGGCAAGCGTGGCTAACATCCATTAACCGGATTTCCCTGGGCCAGTTTACGCCGCTGCAAAAGCCCGTGGGCTACCATGGGTTGAGGTCCCCAAAGACATTCTGTGCAATGGCCAATAGCATCTGGACGATCGAAGAATTCACCTGCCGGGGTTGCAGCATGACCTACGCCGCGACAAGGGAGCGACATGACGAAGCGCATGCCGGCAGCTTCAAATGCAGCATCTGTAGCAGCGTGGTGCATAGCTGGTCGGGCAAGCATCATTTCTTCGGCTGGGAAGCGGTGAAATCAAAGCCCCCGGTGTTCGGACGGCGCTGGTCCGGAGCTGGATGATCGGCTGAGCCGCCGCATTCCCTGACCGATCGAACGATCGTGTCTGGACGCAGCGGCAGCGAAATTCGTAGCCGAGGATCGACTGAATTGCGCCAAGGGTGTTTGGACTCCGTTCACCGATCGCCGCTAGATCAGGACAGATCCTCCGCGCCGAACATCCGCCATGGCCGACCTCAACGCCGTCCTCACCAGGCTCAACGACCGTCTGCTCCGCCTCGAGGGCGAGCTGTTCGTGCTGCGTTCGCTGGCACGCGCGACGCTGACGGCGGGCGATGATCATGCGGCGCGCATGCGCAAGCTGGTCGAGGCCGCAAAAGTCGCACTCGACGACGAGGCCAAGCGCCCGCTCGACAAGCCGACGCGCAAATATGTCGATGCGGCAACCGCACTGGTGGAAGAGCTCCTGGTCGAGCCGACTCCGGCGCGGCCGCTGTTCACGGTGATCGACGGCGGCCGGCGCGACTGAACGGATCAGGTCGGTTGGCTCGTGCCGGCCGTGTTGGAATCGCCCGCCTTAAGCCGGCTGAGGCCCGCTTCGATCATTGCGATCTCCTCGTCGATCTGACCGATGGGCAGGCTAAAATCATAGCCCGACCTGCTCTTCAGATCGACCGCGAGCCGCTGCCTGTGCATCATCAGCTCGTCAAGGCCGCGTCGGTTCTTCAGTCGGACATAGATGTCGACGATCTGCTCAATCGCGCTCGGCATGAGATCGGTCCCGGCGAAAAGGCCGGCGCGGCGCACCTGCGCCGGCGGGACATTCTCGGTCGCGGTACGCAATACAAATCCGCGACGGATTCGTCGATACGCCAAGCTGGTTGATAACGTATTACCATCAGATGATTTCGCGACGCGCGGTATGAAAAAGCCGCTGGCGATCACGCCAGCGGCCAAGCCGGGTTGAAAACGGATGCGGGTTGAAATGTCGCCAGCCCCGGTTTGTGCATGCTCTTACGGCAGACCGAAGATCTCTTCTGTCTACAGCGAAACACAAGAGCCGGCTTGCCCACATTTCCCATCCGACCGTGGCACCACGGCAACGCTGGTGGCTGCACAATCGCTGAGTTCATCGCGCCCTCACCCGGTGCATTGTTGATAACCCGCGCAAACGCGGCCTGGGTGGTGACAGGATGTCCGGACGTGTTATCGGGGGATAACGCAGCTGCGAGACGGATCGGATACCCATGCGCATTACCCTCGTCGGCTCCCGCCATTTCGGCGTGACCACCCTGAACATGCTCCGGGAGCACGGCGTCTCGATCGCGCGGGTCGTGGTGGCCGATGCCGAGGATCGCCTCGCCGCGACCGCCAAGGCGGCCGGCATCGAGGTGGTGGTCCAGGCCAATCCTAAGCTGGTGGTGGCCTCCGAGATTGCCTCCGATACCGATCTGATCATCACGGCGCACAGCCACGCCCGCATCGGCAGGGACGCGCTTGCCGCCGCCAAGCTGGGCGGGATCGGCTATCACCCTTCGCTATTGCCGCGCCACCGCGGCAAGGCCGCCGTGGAATGGACCATCAAGGAAGGCGATCCGATCGCCGGCGGCACGATCTACCACCTCGCCGACCGCATGGACGCGGGCGCCATCGCCGCCCAGGACTGGTGCTTCGTCAAGAAGGGCGAGACGGCGCGGGAGCTCTGGGAACGCGCGCTTGCGCCCCTCGGCCTCAAGCTGCTGGCCGATGTGATCGATTATGCCAAGGTCCACAAGGCGCTGCCGGCCAAAGTTCAGGACGAGCAGTTCGCGACCTCGGCGCCGAGTCTCTCCTGACATTTACCCTTAACGCGGGTCCGCTTTGATTTTGCAGCGGAAATCGGAGCACCAAGACTCAAATAAACCATTGTTTCCACAGGAACAATTTTCGGTTTGGCATTGCACCAAACTTCCGTCACATTTGGTCCGAATAAGCGTCAGCATATCAGACAAATTCAAGGACGGAATTCATGCGTTTTGGTCGCATTGCGGTGTTCTGTGCCGCTTCAGTTTTCGCCGGCACCCTCGCCGCTCCCGCCTTTGCCCAGAGCCCTTATGACGGCAACTGGCAGGTCACGATCGTGACCAAGAGCGGCTCCTGCGAACCGACCGCGAGCTCCATGCTAACGGTTGCCGACGGCAAGATCACCGCGCCCGGCGCTAACGTTTCCGGCACCATCGGTCGTGAGGGACTTGTGAAAGTTTCGATCAATGGTGCATATGCCAACGGTCAACTCAACGGCAACGCCGGATCGGGGAAGTGGAATGGAGCATCTGCAGGCATACCATGCAGCGGGCGGTGGGAAGCATCGCGACAGTAAACCAATTGAGGCTCGCGCCAGAGTCCGGCGGCTGCTGATCGCGGCCGCCATTTTGTTTGCGGCGAGCATCGCCCACACTGAAAGCCAAGCCCAGGCCGGCCCGTTTGCCCCGATGGCAGGCACCTGGAGCGGCGGCGGTACCGTCATCCTCGATGATGGCTCGACCGAGCGGATCCGCTGCCGGGCCAAGTACACCCCGATCGGCCCGACCATGGAAATGTCGCTGACCTGCGCCAGCGACGCTTATAAGTTCAATCTCGGGGCCAGCGTCAAGTCAGAGGGCAGCGCCATCACCGGCAGCTGGTCCGAGGCCAGCCGCAATATCAGCGGCTCGCTCCAGGGCCGCGGCGGCGGCGGAAACTTCGAAGTGGTCGCCTCTGCCGCCGGCTTCAACGCCAATATCGCGCTGAAGACGAACGGCAACAAGCAGACCGTCACGATGCGCGCCGACAGCCAGTTCCGCGGCGCCAACATCTCGATGTCGCGCTGAGATAGCACGTTAAGACAGTCGACCCGGCGACCTCGCCGGGTCGATTTTTTTTATGCCTGCGGCACGAACGCCGTGACCTCGATCTCGACCTTGGCCCGCTCGTCCACGAGACCGCCGATGTAAAGCAGCGTCGAGGGTGGGAAGTTGCGTCCAAGCGTTTCCTTCCAGGCCGCGCCAATGCCGGCTCCGGCGGCCTCATACTCGCTGCGGCTGGTCAGGTACCACGTCAGGCGGACGATGTGCTCGGGGCCCGCGCCGGCTTCGCCCAGGAGCTTGATGATCCGCTTCAGCGCTGTCGCAACCTGCGCCGCCATGTCGGGCGCGTAGTTGCCGCTCTCATCGCCGCCGGTCTGCCCGGCCAGCACCACCCAACGCCCCGGCCCGTCGACCAGGACGCCATGGGAAAAGCCGCGCGGTTTTTTCCACTCGGCCGGCTGCAAGATACGCATGAGCAAAGACCTCCCGATTTTCTCGTTGTTCGCTGACGCCTTAGCACGCCGACCTGCATCGCTGCATCCGCAGATTTGGCCGTTGCAAACGGCGGCGATGTCGCTGATACCGGCCGTCCTTTCAACATTCCATTCTCCAGCATCTGCCCCAATGAGCACGACACCGTCAAAAACGATGGCCGCACTGTGGATGGCCGGCTGGCTGTCGCTAATGTTGGTGATGGCGGTTGCCGGGCGCGAAGCCACGCGCGAGCTGAACGTTTTTCAAATCATGGAAGTGAGGTCGCTGCTCGGCTTCGTGCTGCTCGCGCCGATCATCTACCGCGCGGGCGGCTTCAAGGTGCTCAAGACGTCACGCCTGCCGCAACATATCGGTCGCAACCTGGTGCACTATGTCGCTCAGCTTGGCTGGTTCTTTGCACTGACGCTGATCCCGATCGGCCAGGTGGTCGCGATCGAGTTCACCATGCCGATCTGGACGGCGATCCTGGCGGCGAGCTTCCTGTCCGAACGCATGACGCCGTGGAGGATTGCGGCCATCGTGCTCGGCCTTGCCGGTGTGATCGTCATCGTCCGTCCCGCCGCTGGCGAGATCAACCCGGGGCAGCTGATCGCGCTCGGCGCTGCCGTCGGATTTGGCGTGTCAATGGCGCTGGTTAAATCCCTGACGCGCACCGACAGCGCGCTGTCGATCCTGTTCTGGATGCTGGTGGTGCAGTCGGTCGCAGGCTTCGCTCCGACGCTGTTTGTCTGGACTTGGCCATCGGCCCATGTCTGGGCCTGGGTCGGCGTGATCGCCGTCTGCGGCACGTTTTCACACTATTGCCTCGCCAGCGCGATGCGCTATGCGGACGCGACGATCGTGGTCCCCATGGACTTCCTTCGGGTTCCACTGACCGCGACGGCTGGCTGGCTGCTATATTCCGAGCGGCTCGATGCCTGGACGGTCCTCGGCGCCGCGCTGATCCTGTGCGGCAATCTCCTGAATTTGAAGCCGGCTCCGCCCGTTCCCGCCCGCGCGCAGTGAACCTCGCGCTGCCTTGCGCGACAAAACGAAGTGGCCGTGTGATTTGGATCACGTTTGGGAAGCATTCCCATCGTGCACATTCGGCCACACAGCAGCGGTTTGGACGCGACTTACTGCCGTTTTGGTGGCGCGGAGTCGGGCACTTCGTGTAGGTTCGTTGCCAATTTGTTGCTGCCTGCAATTCGATTCTGTTGGGGATCTCAGATGCGCTATTTCACCCTCCTCGCTTCGCTGATGTGCATGGCCCTGTCGATCAGTGCCGCGAAGGCCGACCGCCGCGTCGCCTTCGTCGTCGGCAACGGCAACTACAAGAACGTCGCGCAATTACCGAACCCGCCGATCGACGCCAAGGCGATGGCGGCGACGCTGCGCAATGTCGGCTTCGAGGTGATCGAAGGATCCAATCTCAGCCGCGACCAGATGACGGAGAAGCTGCTCGACTTCGGCCGCAAGGCGCAAGGCTCCGACATCGCGCTGTTCTATTATGCCGGCCACGGCATCGCCGTCAGCGGCACCAACTATCTCCTGCCCGTCGACGCCGACATCAAGTCGGAGATGGACGTCAAGCTGGGGGCGGCAATCAACATCGACCTCACGCTCGAGCAGACCATGGGCGATGCCAAGGTCAAGCTCGTCTTCCTCGATGCCTGCCGCGACAATCCGTTCGCCGCCAAGATCAAGTCGAACTCGGCGACCCGCAGCGTCAACGTCCAGAGCGGTCTCGCCGAGATGAAGTCCGGCGAAGGCACGCTGATCGCGTTCGCCACCGGTCCTGGCCAGACCGCCCTCGACGGTCAAGAGGGCAACAACAGCCCGTTCACCCGCGCGCTGATCGACAACATCACCAAGCCCGGCGTCGAGATCCAGCAGGCGATGACGTCGGTGCGCGCCCAGGTCAATGAAGAGACCCGCAAAGGCCAGCTGCCCTGGGGCCACACCAACCTGACCGGCTCCGTCTATCTCAACCAGGCCCCGACGACCCAGGTCGCCAACGCGGCTCCGACCGCGGCTGGCAGCGTGCCAATGGCGACCGGCGGCGGCTCGGACGGCGTCGAGCTCGAATATTGGCGCTCGGTAAAGGAATCCAACAAGCCGGAAGAGCTCAACGCTTATCTTGCCGCCTATCCGAACGGTCAGTTCAAGGCGCTGGCGCTGGCACGCCTTGCTGCGATCAAGAGCGGCCCCTCGACCGCGACCCGCACGCTCACTGCTGGCGTCGATCCCGCGACCTTTACCGACGAGGCCACTCAGCTCACCGAGGACCAGATCGGCCTCGACAAGAACCAGCGCCGCGACGTGCAGCGTCGCCTCACCGGCCTCGGCTTCGACACCAAGCAGACCGGCGTGTTCAGCGATGAGACCCGCGCCGTGCTCAAGCGCTGGCAGGCCGCGCGCGGTTATCCTTCCTCCGGCTACCTCAATAAGCACCAGCACAAGGCCCTGCTCTCGGAGATCGTGGCTGCACCGCCGACCGCCGGCGATAACAGCCAGAAGGCGGCTCGGCGCGCCAGCGCCCCGGCACCCAGCAGTGCGCCGGCACCCGCTCCCCAGCGCAGCAACCCAGGCGACGCTGCCGGCGCGGCTTTCGTGGGTGGCGTCGTCGGCGGCATGATGGGCGGCATGTTCCGCCGCTGAGGCGCGAAGCCAATCAAAGCAAAAGCCCGGCTCAGGCCGGGCTTTTTCGTTGCGAGTTCCTCATCCCGAGGAGCGCGCCATGGAGCGCGTCTCGAAGGATCAAGGCCCGGATGCAGCAGCGGGGCCTTCATCCGTCGAGACGCTTGCCGCGCAAGCTCCTCAGGATGAGGGTCCGCTGCTGGGCTGCGGTGCCTACTTCCCCGCGGCCTTCCGCAGCGCGTCGTTGATGCGGTCCTGCCAGCCCGGCCCGCCCTCCTGGAAGAATTCCAGCACGTCCTGGTCGATACGCAGCGTGACCTGCTCCTTGATGCCGGGAACGGCGATTTGCTTGGGCGGCGCCACGGCGGCCTTGGCCGTCACCTTCTTGAACGCCGCCTCAGCTTCGGTCCTGGCATCGCCAAGCGTACGCGGCCGCCTTGGTTGATCCGGCATATTCTAGATTCCCTCAAACAGAGCCGTCGAAAGATACCGCTCGGAGAAGGACGGCACCACCGCCAGGATGGTTTTTCCCGCAGCTTCAGGGCGCTTGCCGATCTGGAGCGCCGCCGCGATCGCGGCGCCCGAGGAGATGCCGCCTGGAATGCCCTCATGCCGCGCCAGCGCGCGGGAGGTCTCGATTGCCATCGTCGAGTTGATCTTGACGATTTCGTCGATTACGGAGCGATCGACGATGTCGGGGACGAAGCCGGCGCCGATGCCTTGGATCTTGTGCGGGGTGTGCTGGCCGCCTGAGAGCACCGGGCTCTCCTCCGGCTCGACCGCCACCACCCGCAAGGATGGTTTGCGCGGCTTCAGCACCTGGCCGACGCCCGTGATGGTGCCTCCGGTGCCGACCCCGGCGACGAAGATATCGATCCGGCCGGCCGTGTCATGCCAGATCTCCTCCGCCGTGGTGCGGCGGTGCACCTCGGGATTGGCGAGGTTCTTGAACTGCTGCGGCATCGCCGAGTTCGGCGTCGTCTTCAACAGTTCTTCCGCGGCGGCAATGGCGCCCTTCATGCCCTGGGCTGCCGGAGTCAGCACCAGTTCGGCGCCGAGAAAGGCCAGCATCTTGCGCCGCTCGATCGACATCGACTCCGGCATCACCAGCTTGAGCCGGTAGCCGCGCGAGGCCGCGACGAAGGCAAGCGCGATTCCGGTATTGCCGGAGGTCGGCTCGATCAACACGGTGTCGGGCGTGATGATGCCCGCCTTCTCCATGGCGATGATCATGGCCGCACCGATGCGGTCCTTCACGCTCGCGGCCGGACTGAAATATTCAAGTTTTGCCAAAATGGTCGCATTCACGCCGTGCATGCCGGGCAGTCGCTGCAACCGCACGATCGGCGTGTCGCCAAAAGCCTCGACGATCGAGTCATAGATCCGGCCGCGACCGGGCTGGTGCGATGCACCCGTGTTGGACGATGCGTCCATGATGAACTCCCTGTGGCGACGATCTGCGTTTCTGTCGCGGCTCTTGCCCAGTTACGGACAGCTTGCGGCGACACGCAAGCGACAATGCAGCACATGTTAAATACGCTGCATCGCAAAATCACGTGAGCTGCCAATATCAGAAAACCAACGCATTTGTGTTGCGACCTCGTCAAGCGCATCTGCTTATGTTAGACTTAAGTCTCAAAGCAGGGAGAGGTCACCACGATGTCAGCAATTGCTGAAGTGTTGTCGACCGTCGCGCTCAACCGCGATCCGCGTTGCAGCGAGTTGCCCACCTGTCCGGTCTGCGCCGACTCCATGGTCGCCGCCGAAGCATCCGCCTACGTCTCGGACCACGTGATCAGCTATCTCTGGACCTGCGATAATTGCGGCTACGGCTTCGTCACCAAGCACGCCGTCAAGCAGCGGTTCGTTTGCAACTGATCGTGGAGTTGCTCTAGCGCGGGGCGATGTCGCCCCTCGCCCAGTCCTCACGCGTAAGTTGATAGAACTCCTCGAACTTGCCGTGTGCGACCGCGTCCCTGATGCCCTGCATCAGGGTTTGATAGTAAGCGACATTGATCTCGGACAGCAGCATCGCCCCCAGCGTCTCGCCTGCCTTGACGAGATGATGCAGATAGGCGCGGGCGCAGCTGCGCGTTGACGGCCATGTGCTCTCCTCATCGAGCGGACGCGGATCTTCGGCGTGGCGCGCGTTGCGCAAATTGACCTGGCCGAAGCGCGTGAAGGCGACGCCGTGACGGCCATTGCGCGTCGGCATCACGCAATCGAACATGTCGACACCGCGCTTGACCGCCTCGAGGATGTCGTCGGGCGTGCCGACGCCCATGAGGTAACGCGGGCGCTCTTGCGGCAGCAGCGGGGCGGTCTCGTCAATCATCGCCAGCATCACCGCCTGCGGCTCGCCGACGGCAAGGCCGCCGATCGCATAGCCGTGGAAGCCGATCTCGACCAGGCCTTGCGCGCTCGCATGGCGAAGCTGCGGCACGTCGCCGCCCTGCACGATGCCGAACAGCATGTAACCGGCGGGCGCGCTCTCGAAGACCCGCTTGCTGCGCTCGGCCCAACGGAGCGACAGGCGCATCGCGCGCTCGATGTCATCACGCTCGGCCGGTAGCCGCACACATTCGTCCATCTGCATGGCGATGTCGGAGCCCAGCAAGCGCTGCACCTCGATCGAGCGCTCCGGCGACAGCTCGACCTTGGCACCGTCGATATGCGAGCGGAAGGTGACGGCGTGCTCGCTGACCTTGCGCAGATCCGCCAGCGACATCACCTGGAAGCCGCCGGAATCCGTCAGCATCGGCCCGTTCCAGCCGGTGAAGGTCTGCAAGCCGCCAAGCGCCGCGATCCGCTCGGCGCCGGGGCGCAGCATCAGATGATAAGTGTTGCCGAGCACGATGTCGGCGCCGGCGTCGCGCACCTCGCGCCAGTGCATGCCCTTCATGGCACCCGCGGTGCCGACCGGCATGAAGGCCGGCGTCCGCACCACGCCGTGCGGCGTGGTCAGGCGCCCGCTGCGCGCGGCGCCATCGGTAGCGAGCAATTCAAAGTGATTGGGAAGATCATTGTCGGGATTCATGGCGGTGCTTATTGCGTGTCGGAGGACATCGATCAACCCGCCCGAACCATGCCACGGCCGGCCGATGGCTCAACTGAGACACCATTGGAGCCATATCGAGGGTCCGCTGCTCTTGTTAAACAAAACGATACAGTATAGTTTTACTGTGGAGGCTGGACGAGAATGCCGCGGCAGATTTGCCGGCGGCCGCATGAGTGTGATCGCCCGCCACCGACGATGCCCTACCCCTCAAGTTTGACAAACATGTCCGCCCCATCGCAGGGCTGGATAAGGCCGAGAGGCGCCCGCCTGGGCGGAGTCCTGGTCTTGACGTGCAGCCTGGTGCTCGGTGCGTGCACGTCCCTACCCCGCACGCCCTACACGGCCGCTGAAGCCAGCACATCGCGCGTGCTCGACATCGATGGGCTCCGGCGCTACGCCGACGAGCCCGTTACGAAATTCAGTTTCGAGAAAGACAACAGCACCGCGACCAAGACCTACCTGGCGCTATCCGGAGGCGGTGCCGACGGCGCCTATGGCGTCGGCGTGCTGAACGGCTGGACCGCGTCCAGAACCCGTCCCCCGTTCTCAGTCGTCTCGGGTGTGAGCACCGGCGGCCTGATCGCGCCGTTTGCATTCCTTGGCTCGCAATATGACGACACGCTGAAGGAGGTCTACACCAGCGGCATCGCCGAGAGCCTCCTGAACGATCCCAGCATCATGCGGGTGCTATTCGGATCCGGCCTGTTCGGCAACACGCGGCTGCGCGAGCTCGTCGCCCGCTATGTCGGACCCGAGATCATGACGCAAGTCGCGCGCGAGAATGCCAAGGGCCGAAAGCTATTGGTGGTGACGACGGATCTCGACACCCAGCGGACCGCGATCTGGGACATGGGCAAGATCGCCGCGGTCGGGACAGCCGAGGCGCTAAAACTGTTTCGCGACGTGATGGCGGCCTCCGCCAGCATTCCGCTGGTTTTTCCGCCGATCATGATCGATGCCGAAGGCCAGGGCCGGCGTTTCCAGGAGATGCATGTCGACGGCGGGGTGACGGCGCCGGTGCTGACGTTGCCGGAAGCCCTGCTGTTCCAAGGCAGCCGCCTGCCGGGCAACGCGAAGATGGACATCTACATCCTCGTCAACAAGAAGATCGAGCGCAATTTCGAGCTCGTCTCCAACAGCACCATCGACGTCGCCTCGCGCAGCCTGTCGTCGATCACCCAGTCGCAGACGCGCTCGATCATCTTCTCCACCTATGATTTCGCCAAGCGCAACCGGCTCGGCTTCCATCTCTCCTACATCGCGCGCGACTATCCGGCGGCGCCCTCGGAAGGGTTCGATACCGCCTATATGCGGGCGCTGTATCAGTACGGATATGACAAGGCGGCTTCCGGCCAGGCCTGGACTTCGACGCTTCCGTGATCCCTCATGACGGAACGAGGCCACAGGGAAACCGTTGATGATACGGCCAAATCGGCCAGATTCGCGATGACGCCCCCGCTGCTGCGCGATATAGAGCGAATGACTGATATTGCGACCGCGCAGGAATCATTGGGCATGGGATTGACTGCGACCAAGACCAGACCGGCTGCGCCACGGCGCGAGGTGCCGAAATCGCGCGGCGGCCGGCCGACGAAGACCGCCGCGATCGAGCGCGATCAGCGGCTGATCGAGGTCGCCACCCGCCTGTTCCTCGATCGCGGCTTCGACGCGACCTCGCTCGACGCGGTCGCGGAGGCGGCCCGGGTCAGCAAGCCCACAGTCTATTCCCGCTACGGCGACAAACGAGGGCTGTTTGCGGCCGTGCTGAGGCGCGAGATCGCACGATGGCTTGCACCGCTGTCGGCAGCCGCGGAGACGCGACTCTCTAGCGCCGCGAATATCTCGGTCGAGCAGCGGCTGGTCGAGATCGGGCGCGAGATGCTCACATTCACCTGCGGTCCCGACGCCGTCGCCTTCAGCCGCATGATGACGTCACAGGCCATCAACTTCCCTGACGTCGCCAAGCTCGGCAAGGAGGAAGGCTGGCTCAAGGCCGTCGCCACCACGGCGCGCTTCTTCGATCACCTGGTGGCGCAAGGCGCACTCGATGTCGAAGACACCACCATTGCAGCCGAGGTGTTTCTCGACGTGGTCGTCGGGCACACCCACCGCATGGCGACGTTCGGAACGGCGCTGGAGCTAAAACCTGCGGAGAAGCGCATGCGTGCGGCGATCAAGCTGTTCCTGGCCGGCGCGCTGGGACCCGCCGACCGCGTCCAGAGCGCCGCAAAGAGCACGCAGCGGCGCCCGTCCCGCTGACAATTCCGTGAGCTCGCGATCAAATCCCCGGAAACCCGCGGCGCGGCCGTTGACCAAATGAAACGATACGGTATGGTTTTGTTATAAGGCGAGACGGACCCCTTTTTCACCAGCCCTAAGGAGGTCCGTACCGCTTCGATCGTCGCGCCGGGTACAGCCCGATGCGGCGCTCCGCGGCCGACCAGTGCCCAAAGGTCGGCCGCGAATTCTTTACGATCATCCGGCATACTCGCTGGCCGAGGGTTTCGAGCATGACGACAGCCAAACGATGGACCTCGCAACTGCTTGCGATCGCCTTGCCTGCGCTGCTCCTCGCCGCACCGGCACAGGCGATCGTGACCGCAGGCACGCCGACCGCGCTTCACAGCGACACAGATGGTGCTGCCGAAGCGGACCGCCAGGCGGTCAGCCGCGAGATCGAGCGCTTCCGCAGCTCGTCAATCTCGATCAGCCAGGCCATGGCGATTGCAGAAGGCCGACACGCCGGCGCCACCACGGCAGATGTGAGTTTCGATGGAGCCTCCGGCGCCCCGGTCTACCGGGTGAAAACCCTGCACAATGACCGGATCTGGCGCCACACCATCAACGCGTCGACTGGAGAGCTGGTCGGCGGGGAAGCCGCTCTCCCCCTCGCCGAGCTCGACCATGAGGACCGCGACAACCTCGCAGCGCTCGGCGCGATCAGGCATCGCCTCGCCGACGCCGTGCGCGTCGCCGAACGCGCGGCCTCGGGCAAGGCAATCAGCGGCGGGCTGGTGCGCGAACGCGGCCGTCTCAATTTTGCGATTGTCGTGATCAGCGGCGACGACCTCAAGGAGGTCATCCTGGAGCCGCCGGGCGCGCGGGCCAAATAGCGGCGGGCCCGGCCCCGGCATCGACCGGGGCGGAAAGCCATTGACGGCTGCAAGACTCTCCCGCATAAGTCGCCGCCATGTTCGCGACCACCAAACGCACGACCAAAACCACCACGGCCCCAGGGGCCCGGGGAGGCGTGCGCGCGTAGGTCGTCGACTTAAACGCATCAGCTCTACCAAAGCCCCAACCTCGATGGTCCGGGGCTTTTTTGTTGCCTAAATTCTCAAACGCAATGGAGGACAAAGTGAGTAACGATCCCGTCGTCGCGATTGTCGGCGTCACCGGTGCGGTGGGCGCCGAATTCATCGCCACCATGGACAAGCGCGGCTTTCGCGTCGGCAAGCTCAAGGCGCTGGCGAGCGCCCGCTCGGCCGGCAAGACAGTGTCGTTCCGCGGACAACAGGTCGTTATCGAGGAATTGACCGAGCGCGCGTTTGACGGCGTCGACATCGCCCTGTTTTCCGCCGGCGGCAGCATCTCCAAGAAGTTCGCGCCGATCGCGGTCAAGGCCGGCGCGGTCGTGGTCGACAATTCCTCCGCCTTCCGCATGGATCCGAACGTGCCGCTGGTGATCCCCGAGATCAACGCAAGCCGCATTCGTGACCACAAGGGCATCATTGCCAACCCGAACTGCGCCGCGATCGCAGCGCTGGTGCCGCTCTGGCCGATCCACCAGAAGAACCGCATCAAGCGCGTGATCATATCGACCTATCAGGCGGCTTCCGGCGCCGGCGCCGCGGCGATGGAGGAGCTCGTCGAATCCACCCGCGCCAATCTCAACGGACAGGTCTATACGCCAAAGGTGATGCCGCACCCCTACGCCTTCAACCTCTTCAACCACAACACCGCGGTCGATCCGGAGACCGGTTACAATGATGAAGAGACCAAGGTCATCAAGGAGACCCGCAAGATCTTCGAGGATGAGACCATTGCCGTCGGCGTCACCTGCGTGCGCGTGCCGGTGCTGCGCGCCCATTGCGAAGCCATCACATTCGAATGCGAGAAGCCGATCACCGAGGACCAGGTCCGCGCCATCATGGCGCAGGCGCCCGGCGTCAAGGTGGTCGACGACCGCGCCAAGAACTACTTCCCGATGCCGATCGACGCCTCGGGCCAGGACGACGTCCTGGTCGGCCGCATCCGCAAGGACCTCAGCGACCCCGCAGGACATTCGATCTCGATGTTCGTCGCGGCCGATCAGCTGCTCAAGGGCGCGGCGCTGAATGCGGTGCAGATCGCGGAGCTCTTGCCGCAGCGCGCGATGGCGTAGCGGTCTCGTAGGGCGGGCAAAGCGAAGCGTGCCCACCAATCGGCCTCGACTATGCAGATCGATGGTGGGCACGGCGCTCTGCGCCTTTGCCCACCCAACGGCGGTGTTGTAGCCGGGATGAGCGCAGCGAAATGCGGGAAGCCGCAAGGCAGGAATTCCGGATTTCGCTTCGCTCATCCGCCTTACGGCTCTGCCCGGAACAGCAAACACGCATCGCCATACGAATAGAACCGGTAGCCGCTCCTGATGGCGTGCGCATAGGCTCGCTTCATCGTCTCCAGACCCGAGAACGCTGACACCAGCATGAACAGCGTCGACTTCGGCAGGTGGAAATTGGTCAACAAAATATCGACGGCGCGAAAGCGATAGCCGGGGGTGATGAAGATCGAGGTCTCCGCCGCGAACGGCTGAATGGTGCCGTCCTCGCTTGCCGCGCTCTCGAGCAGGCGCAACGACGTGGTGCCGACGGCGATGATGCGGCCGCCGTTCTTGCGCGCGGTGTTGAGCCGCTCCGCCGTCTCGGCCGAGATCGTCCCCCACTCGGCATGCATCTTGTGGCTCTCGGTATCGTCCACCTTGACCGGCAGGAACGTCCCTGCCCCGACATGTAGCGTCACGCGGTCGATGCCGACGCCGTGCTCGCGCAGCGCCTGCTCCAGCGCGGGGGTGAAATGCAGCCCGGCGGTCGGCGCAGCGACGGCGCCTTCGTTCGCTGCGAACATCGTCTGGTAGTCGGCAAGATCCTGATCATCAGGCGTACGCCTGGAGGCGATATAGGGCGGCAGCGGCGGGCTGCCGAGATCGGCGATGGCCTGGTCGAGCGTGGGCCCGTGAAACGAGAACGACAGCGTCACTTCGCCTTCATTGCCCTTGGCCTCGACCTCGGCGTCGAGATGGCCGAGCAGGCAGACCTTGCCTTCATTGCCGAAGCGGATGCGGTCGCCGGCTGTGAGCTTCTTCGCCGGCTTGACCAGCGCCTGCCAGCGCGAGCCGTCGAGGCGCTTGATCAGTGTCGCCTCGATCTTCGGCTCGGTCTCGCGGCCGATGCGGCGGCCCTTGAGCTGCGCCGCGATCACCTTGGTGTCGTTGACGACGAGTTGATCGCCCGGCTTCAGCCATTGTGGCAGGTCGGAAATAGTCTGGTCGCGCAACGCGCCATTCTCGACGACCAGCATCTTCGCGGAGTCGCGCGGGCTCGCCGGACGCAATGCGATACGCTCGGGCGGCAGGTCGAAATCGAAGAGATCGGTGCGCATATCGAGTTCAGCGCCGCACAGTCAGACCCTCATGGTGAGGAGGCGCGTGGCGCCGTCTCGAACCATGAAGGCCAAACTGCAGCAGCGGCCTTCATCCTTCGAGACGCGCGTTCTGCGCTCCTCAGGATGAGGATCGAGCACTTATTCCTGGTCCGCGGCCATCCGCGCCTTGACGATCTTGTCGGGGTTCTGCACCGGCTCGCCGCGCTTGATTTTGTCGACGTTCTCCATGCCCTCGGTGACTTTGCCCCACACCGTGTACTGGTTATCGAGGAAGCGGGCGTCGTCGAAGCAGATGAAGAATTGGCTGTCGCCGGAGTCGGGATTGGCGGCGCGGGCCATCGAGGCGGTGCCGCGCACATGCGGCTCCTTGTTGAACTCGGCCTTCAGCTTCTTGCCGGAGCCGCCGGTGCCGGTGCCCTGCGGGCAGCCGGTCTGCGCCATGAAGCCGTCGATCACGCGATGGAACACGATGCCGTCGTAAAAGCCCTCGCGGACCAGCTCCTTGATGCGCGCGACATGGCCGGGCGCCAGATCAGGTCGCATCTCGATGGTGACGGGGCCCTGCGTGGTCTCGAGGATCAGGGTGTTTTCGGTGACGCTCATGCTCGTCTCTCTTGCGTTGGGGGTGAAGTCTTCCGGCTGCGGAACTGGATTGCGAATGGACGCCCCGCAGCGGCGCCGGCCATTGCCTCGGTAAATGGCATCGGCGTGCAGCGTTGCAACGCCTCCATCACCGCGATCCGGTATTGCAGCCGGTCATCGTCGGAGGCCTCCGCGGATTCATAGGTAATCCTCGGATGGCCCAGAATGTTTCCGGCCCGGTTAAAGCTCACGACGACGGTGATGTCGAGTGGGCGCGCCCTGGCCGGCGGTGGCGGCTTCCAGCAGGTGCGCAGATGCCGGAAAATGTCCTGGATGGTGTTGACCTGCGCATCCGCGGCGGCCGCACCGGGGATGCCGAGCTGCAGCATCGCGGCAACCAGCAGGAGCTTGCCACCGCGGCGCGCCATCGGCCTCTCCTATTTGATGTCGGATGCGACCTGCACCTTCACCATCTTGTCGGGATCGGTGACGGTGCCGCTCGGCGAGCCGGGCGGTGCCTTCTTCAGCTTGTCCACGACCTCCATGCCCTGCACGACCTCGCCGATCACCGTGTACTGGTTATCAAGGCTGCCGCCGTCGGCGAACATGATGAAGAACTGCGAGTTGGCGCTGTCGACGCTGTCGCCGCGCCGCGCCATCCCGACGATGCCGCGCGCAAAATGCACCTTGGAGAATTCCTGCTTCAGGTTCGGATATTTCGAGCCGCCGGTGCCGTTGCCGTTCTGGCCGTCGCCGGTCTGCGCCATGAAGCCGTCCATTACGCGATGAAACGGCACGTTGTTGTAGAAGCCTTCACGTGCGAGCTGCTTGATGCGCTCGGCATGCTGGGGCGCGATGTCGGTCCTGAGCTTGATGACGATGCGGCCCTTGGTGCTGTCGATGACGATGGCGTTGGCCTTGTCGAGGTTCGCCGGCAATTGCTGCGCCACCGCCGGCGCCGCGAACACGAGCGCGGCAAGAACTGCGAGAATTCGGATCATGACAACTCCGGATCAGATGAGGAAGAAGCGCGCCGTTATCAGGCGAATTTTGCCTTGAGCTGTGCCGCAACGAGCGGCGGGACGAAGGCCGAAACGTCTCCGCCCATGCCGGCGATCTGGCGCACCAAAGTGGCGGTGATCGGGCGAACCATGGGGGAGGCCGGCAGGAACACCGTATGCACCTCCGGCGCCATGGCCTCGTTCATGCCGGCAAGCTGCATCTCGTAATCGAGGTCGCTGCCGTCGCGCAGGCCCCGGATCATGATGGTCGCGCCGTGCTTGCGCGCCGAAGTAACCGACAGATCGTCAAAGGTGACGGCTTCGAGCACGCAGCCGGCCTGGGCCGCCACCGGCCCGCAGACGTCGTGCAGCATCTTCAGCCGCTCCTCGGTGGAGAACAGCGGCTTCTTGCCGGGGTGGACTCCAATTGCGACAACCAGCCTGTCGCACAGCGAGACGCTGTGCCGGACCACGTCCAGATGGCCGTTGGTGATGGGGTCGAAGGAACCGGGATAGAAGGCGATGCGCGGCATGGCTCCTCCTACCCCGCCCGGCCCGGGCCGGCAAGTCGCGCGGGTTCCCTGCCGGTTTTTCCGCAAACCATGTCGGAATCCCTCGAATTGTTTCGTCCTGGGGGCGGCCACGAAACAAAGGGCGCATCCACGAAACCATTTCCCGCTCCGGCGAAGACGTCTGGAAACTGGCCATGGTTACTAATCCAGCCAACGAATGACGGGCCGCACACAAGGCGCAGCGGCCGCATCACAGGGGACTGTCAATGATCAAGGCTCTTTCGGCGATCGCCATCTCTGCATGTGCTGCTGCCGCCCTCACCCTGCTGCCCGGCTTCGCCCCGACCGTCGAAGCCAGCGTGCCGCAGCCGCTGGCCAAGAGCGACCGGCTCGACATCCGCAGCATCGGCAAGGACTGCTCGCAGCAGGCCTGGCCCAACTTCGAAGCCTCGTGTCTGCGCCGCGCCGGCACCAAGGCCAATGTCCGCGAGGCACGCCTCGTGACTGCCGATCGGACCCGTTAGTCGGACCTGTCAGTTTCACGTCAGCCACAGCGCGATGAGATCAGGATGAATCGTCATCGCGCTTTAGGTTGTTGTTTGAGCATGATCTTTTCGAAAAACCGCTGGGCACTTTTCGGGGTCATGCGCTAGCCGGCTAGACCCAATACAAACCCCATGGATATTTGCGACGTCTCGTCGCAGACTGCGTGATGCTCGCGCTCGCCGGAATGATCCGTCGGGCGCGATTCCCATCGGGGGTCGCCATTGTCTAGTACGCCCGCAGTCGCTTCCGGCCATCATCCCGATCCGCTGCCGCTTGCCATGACCATGGGCGCCCTTGGGGTGGTCTATGGCGATATCGGCACCAGTCCCCTCTACGCCCTGAAGGAAGCCGCCAAGGCGGCTGCCCATGGCGGCACGTTAAGCCACGATGCTGTCCTGGGGGTTGCCTCGCTGATTCTCTGGGCGCTGCTGCTCATCATCTCGCTCAAATATGCGTTGTTGATCCTGCGCGCGGACAATCGCGGCGAAGGCGGCATCGTCGCGCTGCTGGCGCTGCTGCACGCCCGCAATGCCCAGCCTGGCACCTGGCGGGCGCATCTGCTGGTCGTCGGCCTCGTCGGCGCCGCCCTGCTCTATGGCGACGGCGCGATCACCCCCGCGATCTCCGTGCTCAGCGCCATCGAAGGCCTCAAGGTCGACGCCCCCTCGCTTGCGCCCGTCGTCGTGCCCGTCACCATCGCGATCCTGATCGGCCTGTTCATGATGCAAAAGCAGGGCACCGGCTTCATCGGCCGCATCTTCGGCCCGGTGATGCTGGCCTGGTTCGTCGTGCTTGCCGCGCTTGGCATCCACGGCATTGTCAAGGCGCCCGCGGTGCTGGCGGCGCTAAGCCCGCTCTATGCCGTCGACTTCCTGATCCACCAGGATTTCCGTATCTCCTTCGGAATCCTCGGCGCCGCTTTCCTCGCGGTGACCGGGGGCGAAGCCATGTATGCCGACATGGGGCATTTCGGCCGCTTGCCGATCCGGCTCGCCTGGTTCGCGGTCTGCCTGCCCGCGCTGGTGCTGAACTATTTCGGTCAGGCCGCGCTCCTGATCACCGATCCTGCCATGATCGAGAATCCGTTCTTCCAGCTCTGCCCCGACGCCCTGCACTATCCGCTCGTCGCCTTCTCCGCGGTTGCGACCGTGATCGCCTCACAGGCGATCATCTCCGGCGTGTTCTCGCTGACCCAGCAGTCGATCCAGCTCGGCTTCCTGCCGCGCATGCTGATCCGCCACACCACCAGCGCTGCGATCGGCCAGATCTACGTGCCGCTGGTGAACTGGCTGCTGGCCGCCGCAACGTTGGGAGCGGTCCTGAGCTTCGGCACGTCGGACGCGCTCGCCGGCGCCTACGGCATCGCGGTGTCGCTGCTGATGGCAATCACTACGCTGCTCGCGGCCCTGGTGGCGATCCAATGGGGATATTCGCCCTGGCTCGTGGTGGCCGTGAACGGCACCTTCTTCGTGATCGACGTGATCTTCTTCTCCGCCAATTCGATCAAGCTGTTCGAGGGCGGCTGGTTTCCGCTGCTGCTCGCCGGCCTCGTCGCCTTCCTGATGCTGACCTGGCGCGCCGGCGTGAAGCTGGTCGAGGCGGCGCGGGCGAAGCTGCGCCAGCCGGAGGAAGACCTGATCGAGACCGCGGTCAACAAATGCCGCGCCAGGCTGCCGGGGACTGCCGTGTTCCTCGCCTCCGCGCCGCGCGGCGTGCCGCTGGCGCTGACCCAGTTCGTCAAGCACAACCGCGTGCTGCACGAACGCGTGCTGCTCGTCACCGTGCTGATCGAGGAATCCCCGCACATTCCCGACGCAGAACGGGCCGAGGTGATCGAGATCATTCCCGGCATCACCCGCGTGATCCTGCATTACGGCTTCATGCAGAACCCGACGATCTATGAGGGATTGGGGTTCGTCGGGCGCCTCGGCAAGCTGCCCGGCATCGATCTCTCCGACGTCACCTACTATGTCGGCCGCGAGACCATCATCCCGCGCGAGGACGTGCCGGGCATGTGGGTCTGGCGCGAAAGCGTGTTCGCTTTCCTCCAGCGCAATGCCGAACGCTCGGCCGCGTTCTTCGGCGTGCCGACCAAGCAGGTGGTGGAGTTCGGCACGGAGCTGGAGATCTGAAGCATCGAGTGCGTGGCCGATTGCGGCGCAGACCGCATCGACGGTTCGGGCTGCAGCTTTGCGAAGCAGCGCAAATGCGCAGCTCGGATGGAGCGCAAGCGTAATCCGGGATTGCGAACGTTCGGCAACATGCGGTCCGGATTGTGCCTTTGGTCGGCGCTTGGCACCGACCTCCTGCTCCATCTGCGCTAAACGTTACTCCCCATTCGTGCCGTTGCTCTCCGCCTCTTCCGTGATGTGCTCGACCGAGACGACGTGCTCGTCCTCGGCGGTGTCGAACACGATCACGCCCTGGGTCGAGCGGCCGGCGATGCGGATGCCCTCGACCGGGCAGCGGATCAGCTGACCCTTGTCGGTGACCAGCATGATCTGATCGGCATCCTCCACGGGGAAGGACGCAACCAAGTTGCCGTTGCGGTTGTTGACGCTCATGGCGACGATGCCTTTGCCGCCGCGTCCCGTGGTGCGGTACTCGTACGATGAGGTGCGCTTGCCGTAGCCATTGACCGAGACGGTGAGCACGACCTGCTCCTGCGCCGACATCTCGGCGTAACGCTCCTGGGCAAGCTGGAAGCTGCCGGAGGTCTCCTCGGCCTCTCCGTCCGCGGCGGTCTCCTCAGTCGCGGCTTCGCCGGCGACCGCACGGCGCATCTTCAGGTACGCCGAGCGCTCGTCCGATGTGGTCTCGACATGGCGCAGGATCGCGAGCGAAATCACCTTGTCGCCTTCGCCAAGCGCAATACCGCGCACGCCCATCGAGGTGCGCCCGGTGAACACGCGCACGTCGGTAACGGGGAAGCGGATGCACTGGCCGCCGGCGGCGGTCAGCAGCACGTCGTCGTGCTCGGTGCAGATCTGCACGTCGACGATCGCCTCGTTGTCATCGAGCTTCATCGCGATGATGCCGGAGCGGCGGACATCGACAAAGTCGGACAGCTTGTTGCGCCGGACGTTGCCGCCTGTGGTGGCGAACATCACGTCGAGATTGCCCCAGGTCGATTCGTCCTCGGGCAGCGGCATGATGGTGGTGATGCGCTCGCCCTGCTCCAGCGGCAGGATGTTGATCAGCGCCTTGCCGCGCGCGTTCGGCGCGGCCATCGGCAGGCGCCAGACCTTTTCCTTGTAGACCTGGCCGCGTGAGGAGAAGAACAGCACTGGCGTGTGCGTGGAGGCGACGAACAGGCGGCTGACGAAATCCTCGTCACGGGTCTGCATGCCGGCACGGCCCTTGCCGCCGCGGCGCTGCGCCCGGTAGGCCGACAGCGGCACGCGCTTGACGTAGCCGGCGTGGGAGACGGTGACGACCATGTCCTCGCGCTGGATCAGGTCCTCGTCCTCGACCTCGCCTTCCTGCTCCATGATCACCGTGCGGCGCGGCGTGGCGAACTCGGCCTTCACCTCGGCGAGCTCGGTCCTGATGATGTCGAGGATGCGGGCGCGCGAGCGCAGGATCTCCAGATAGTCGCCGATCTCGCCGGCAAGTTTTGACAGCTCGTCGCCGATCTCGTCGCGGCCAAGCGCAGTGAGCCGCGCCAGACGCAATTCCAGAATGGCCTTGGCCTGATCCAGCGACAGGCGGATGGTGCCGTCCTCGTTGATGCGGTGGCGCGGATCGTCGATCAGCGTAATGATGTCCTCGACGTCGCGCGCCGGCCAGTCTCGCGTCATCAGGGTGTCGCGCGCAGCCGCCGGTGTGGGCGAGGTGCGGATCACCTTGATGATCTCGTCGATGTTGGCGACCGCGATGGCGAGGCCGACCTGCTCATGCGCGCGCTCGCGCGCCTTGCGCAACTTGTACTTGGTCCGGCGCGTGACGACCTGCTCCCGGAAGCCGACGAAGATCGTCAGCATGTCCTTCAGGTTCATCGTTTGCGGACGGCCGGAATCGAGCGCGACGGCGTTGACGCCGAAGCTGGTCTGGAGCGGCGTGAACTTGTAGAGCTGATTCAGCACCACGTCGGGCATGGCATCGCGCTTGAGCTCGACGACGACGCGGTAGCCATCGCGGTCGGACTCGTCGCGCAGGTCGGAGATGCCCTCGATCTTCTTTTCCTTGTAGAGCTCGGCGATGCGCTCGACCATCGTCGCCTTATTCACCTGATACGGGATCTCGGTGATGACGATCGCCTCGCGCTCCTTCCGGATCGTCTCGAAGGTGACCTTGCCACGCATCACGATGGAGCCGCGGCCGAGATGGTAGGCGCTGCGGATGCCCTGGCGGCCGAGAATGATGCCACCGGTCGGGAAGTCCGGGCCCGGGATGATGTTGTTGAGCTCGTCAATGGTCAGCGAAGGATTGTCGATCAACGCCAGGCAGGCGTCGATGACCTCGCCGAGATTGTGCGGCGGAATGTTGGTGGCCATGCCGACGGCGATGCCGCCGGCGCCGTTGACCAGCAGGTTCGGGAACCGTGCCGGCAGAACCACCGGTTCTTTGCTCGAGCCGTCGTAATTGTCCTGAAAGTCGACGGTCTCGTTGTCGATGTCGTCGAGCAGCTTCAGCGCGATCTTGGTTAGGCGCGACTCGGTGTAGCGCATCGCCGCCGGCGGATCGCCGTCGACCGAGCCGAAATTGCCCTGCCCGTCCACCAGCAATTCGCGCATCGAAAAAGGCTGCGCCATGCGCACCAGCGCGTCGTAGATCGCCTGGTCACCATGCGGATGGTATTGGCCCATGACGTCGCCGACGATACCGGCCGACTTCTTGTGCTTCTTGTCCGGCGTATAGCCTTCCTCGTTCATCGAGAACAGGATGCGGCGATGCACCGGCTTCAGGCCGTCGCGCGCGTCGGGCAGCGCGCGCGACACGATCACGCTCATGGCGTAATCGAGGTAGGACTTCTTCATCTCGTCGAGGATGGAGACGGGGCGAATGTCCGAGGGTTGCGCCGGCTGGTTGCCGGGCTTGTTTTCGTCGTCAGCCAAGGGGAAATCCGGTCAGGTTTATCTGGGAATCATATAGCGCATCGGGGCCGCGATAACTACCCTCGCGAAGGTCAGGGCAAGCGATTTTTCCGCCTATTTTTCCAACAACTTAAGCCCTTCCGAGCCCCGCTCCCGACAGGTGCGGAAGCGGCCTTCGGCAATGGCCTCCATCGCCTCAAGATCGCGCTGCGAGTGCCCTGTCAGAATATCTGTCATGGCGCAATCCGAGCTCACGTCAAACATGAAGCGGGCCCGGAAAATCCGAGCCCACCCCGCCGATGAACATGAATTGCTGACACGGCACACCAGGCGAGCCCAATCAGGCAATGCGCCTCGGCCGCGTGATCCGGGTTCTCAGAACGGGATATCGTCGTCCATGTCGCTGTTGCGGCCACCGCCAGCGGCAACGGGACGGCGCGGAGCGCTGCTTACGGGACCGGACGAGCCGAAGTCGCCGCTGGGTTCGTCGCCGAAGCTGCCGCCGCCTCCGCCGCCACCGCGACCGTCGAGCATCGTCAGGGTCGAGTTAAAGCCCTGGAGCACGACCTCGGTCGAGTACTTCTCGACGCCGCTCTGGTCGGTCCATTTGCGGGTCTGGAGCGCGCCCTCGATGTAGACCTTCGCGCCCTTCTTCAGGTACTGCTCGGCGACCTTGCACAGCCCTTCATTGAAGATCACGACGCGATGCCATTCGGTCTTTTCCTTGCGCTCGCCGGTGTTCTTGTCGCGCCAGGTCTCAGAGGTGGCGATGCTCAAATTGGCGATCGGTCGCCCGTCCTGGGTGCGGCGGATTTCGGGATCCTTGCCGAGATTTCCAACCAGAATGACCTTGTTGACGCTTCCCGCCATCGCCGCTCTCCACTCCAATGCCACTGAATTTCAAAGGCCGAGTCCGCCCTCTGCGTTCCTCCGCCGCCCGTTGAGGCGACCCTATACGCTTGCGGGCGCCGCTCAGCCCATCACCCCTCGGGTTATCCCCACATATAGCACCGCCACTGGCTTTGTTCCAGATTTGTTCTTTGTGACGATCGGGGCGGATATCGGGCCCTTCAAGCCGCGATGTTGGTGATGAAGGCAGCGGCTCGATGGAACTTTTTTGGGTTCCCGCGAACGGCAGAAACCGCTTAACATTCATCAAGTTGCGCTTGGCTCATTCGGTCAGCGAGTGTGGCATTTCGGAGACGGACTTTGCCGGTTTCGTAAGCTAGGGTTGCCTCGGAATTAGTTCATATGGGCGTCGCGCCTTAATTAGCCGCTTCGGGGAGTTTGAGAAGCGGTCGAAACTGGGGAGACTGCAATGAATAAGATTCTGTTTAGTGCAATCGGTGCAATGGCGCTGGGCCTCTCGGCTCCCGCAAGCGCGGCAGATCTCGCTGCGCGCCCATACACCAAGGCTCCGGCTCCCGCCGTTGCCGCGATCTACGATTGGAGCGGCTTCTACATCGGTATCAACGGCGGCGGTGGTTCGAGCCACAAGTGCTGGGATTTTGTGACGCCTGTTACCGGCACTCTGGTTGGCGAAGGCTGCCACAACGCAACGGGCGGCACGGTCGGTGGCCAGATTGGCTATCGTTGGCAGTCGACCAATTGGGTGTTCGGCTTCGAGGGCCAGGGCAACTGGGCTGACTTTTCCGGCGACAACGTGAGCACCCTATTCCCTGGCACCGCTTTGGTCACCGGTGATCGTAACCGCTCTCGCATCGACAGTTTTGGCCTGATCACTGGGCAGGTCGGCTATGCCTGGAACAATGTGCTGTTCTATGTGAAGGGCGGCGCCGCTGTGGTCGGGGACAAGTACGACGTCTATGCCGCCGCAGGCACCCCGGGCGCTGGCACGCTGCTGGCATCGGCACGTGAAACCCGCTGGGGTGGCACGGTGGGTGCCGGTCTGGAATTCGGATTCGCACCAAATTGGTCGGTCGGCGTCGAATACGACCACATTTTCCTCGGCCACCGCACGATCGGCTTTACCACGCCGGCGGGCGTTGTGTTCGGGAGCGACCGAATTGGCCAGGATGTCGACATCGGTCTCGTCCGGCTGAATTACCGCTTCGGCGGCCCGCTGGTCGCGAGGTACTGATCGCTCTGATTTCGTTCAAGGATTAAAGGCCGGCCTCGTGCCGGCCTTTTTCGTTTTATCCGAAGCAGACGGACGGATAAGTCAGTGATCAAGACGTTTTGTGGCTGTTGTGGCTTTTCGGAGACACAACTTGCGGCTTTAGCGGTGTAAGCACGGCATTAGTTGGGCCGTTGAGTCCGCTGCCTTCGGCATGGAAGGCGACAACAGAAACTGGGACTGGGATTAGTTGAAAATGAAAAAGGTTTTGTTGGCTTCGGCCTGTTTGTTCGCTCTCGCTGCTCCGGCTTCGGCCGCTGACCTCGCAGCACGCCCCTATACCAAGGCCCCGATCGCTCCGGCCGCCGTCTACAACTGGACCGGCTTCTACCTCGGCGTCGTCGGCGGCGGCGCTTGGGAAAACGCGTCCGATCCGCGGATGCAGGGTGGCTTCGTCGGCGGCACCGCCGGCTACAACTGGCAGACCGGCAACGTCGTGTTCGGTATCGAGGCGGATGGCGCCTGGGCTGACGTGAGCGCTTCGGCGACCGCACTTGGCATCACTGTCGCCTCCAAGACCGATGCGCTCGGCACCGTGCGCGGCCGAATCGGCTGGGCCGTTAACAACGTCCTGTTCTACGGCACCGGCGGCTACGCCTGGATCGACAACAAGATCACCGTCAGCGCCCTCGGCGTGAGCGTCTCCGACAGCAAGTGGCATTCCGGCTGGACCGTCGGTGCGGGCGTCGAAGCTTTCTTCGCTCCGCAGTGGTCGGTCAAGGGCGAGTACCTCTATCGTAGCCTCGGCAGCGAGAACTACTTCTCTAACCTTGGCGCTCCGCTGGCCTCCGGCACGATCAACTTCCACACCGTGCAGGTCGGCGTGAACTATCACTTCGGGGGCCCAGTGGTCGCCAAGTACTGAGCTGAATACTGATCGCTACCGACGTCACATCGTCACGAAAGGCCGGCCTCGCGCCGGCCTTTTTGTTTTACGGCTCGATCCGCGCAGTTCCGCTCGCTCCTGCTGCTGCCAGATGCCGCCAGCGCACCAACAATCCGTTGACGATTCGCACGTGGCACTGGAAATCCGCTCGCGTTCTTCCTACGTTCGCTGACATACCCATCGGCGCCGATCCCGGTTCCGGGCGAAGCGCGCCTTTTACATTGGCGCGAGCGCGCGTCTTTGGGATTCCTTGAGGACCAGCGGGATGGACGAAGTGATCAAGGCCAAGCGCCAACAACAGAACGCGGGCTCAAGCCTGCGCGCGATTACGATCCGTGGCGCGCGCGAGCACAACCTCAAGAACATCGACGTCGAGATTCCCCGCGACAAGCTGGTGGTGTTCACGGGGCTGTCGGGCTCAGGCAAATCTTCACTCGCCTTCGACACCATCTACGCCGAAGGCCAGCGCCGCTACGTCGAATCGCTGTCGGCCTATGCGCGCCAATTCCTCGAGATGATGCAGAAGCCCGACGTCGATCAGATCGACGGGCTGTCGCCGGCGATCTCGATCGAGCAGAAGACGACCTCGAAGAATCCGCGCTCCACGGTCGGCACCGTCACTGAGATCTACGACTACATGCGCCTGCTCTGGGCGCGGGTCGGCGTGCCCTATTCGCCGGCCACCGGCTTGCCGATCGAGAGCCAGACCGTGTCGCAGATGGTCGACCGCGTGCTGGCGTTGCCGGAAGGCACGCGCCTCTATCTGCTCGCCCCGGTCGTGCGCGGCCGCAAGGGCGAGTACCGCAAAGAGCTGGCCGAATGGCTCAAGAAGGGTTTTCAGCGCGTCAAGATCGACGGCACCTTCTACGAGCTGGCGGAGGCGCCGACGCTCGACAAGAAATTCCCGCACGACATCGACGTCGTGGTCGACCGGATCGTAGTGCGCGCCGACATCGGCCAGCGCCTCGCCGAGAGCTTTGAGACCGCGCTGAAGCTCGCCGAAGGCCTTGCCGTCGTCGAATTCGCCGACACGCCGGCGGCCGCGCCCGCGGAAGAGAAAAAAAAGACCGCGAAGATCCACGACAAGAGCGGGCCCGAGCGCATCCTGTTCTCGGAAAAGTTCGCCTGCCCGGTCTCCGGCTTCACCATCCCCGAGATCGAGCCGAGACTCTTTTCCTTCAACAATCCCTACGGCGCCTGCCCCGCCTGCGGCGGGCTCGGCGTCGAGCAGCATGTCGACGAGGATCTCGTCATCCCCGAAAAGGATCTGACGCTGCGCAAGGGTGCGATCGCGCCCTGGGCCAAGTCATCATCGCCCTATTACGTGCAGACGCTGAACGCGCTCGGCAAGCACTACAAGTTCACGCTCGACACCAAGTGGAAGGACCTGCCCAAGAAGACGCAAAACGCGCTTCTCTACGGCTCCGGCGAGGATGAGATCAAGTTCTCCTATGAAGACGGCGTGCGCTCCTACGACACCAAAAAACCGTTCGAGGGCGTCATCACCAACATCAACCGCCGCTATCGCGAGACCGAGAGCGAGTGGGCGCGCGAGGAGCTGGCGAAATATTTCCATGACGTCCCCTGCGAGGCGTGCCACGGGTTTCGGCTCAAGCCCGAGGCGCTCTGCGTCAAGATCGGCGGCAAGCATATCGGCGAGATCTCGGAGCTGTCCGTAAAGGGCGCCGGCGAATGGTTCGAGACCGTGCCCGATGCGCTCAACGCGCAGCAGAACGAGATCGCCGGGCGCATCCTGAAAGAAATTCGCGAGCGCCTCACCTTCCTGCTCGACGTCGGCCTCAACTATCTCACGTTGTCCCGATCCTCCGGCACGCTGTCCGGCGGCGAGAGCCAGCGCATCCGCCTGGCCTCGCAGATCGGCTCGGGCCTGACCGGCGTGCTCTACGTGCTCGACGAGCCCTCGATCGGCCTGCACCAGCGCGACAACGCCCGTCTGCTCGATACGCTCAAGCGCCTGCGCGACCTCGGCAACACCGTTGTCGTGGTCGAGCATGACGAGGACGCGATCCGGCTTGCCGATTACGTGCTCGACATCGGCCCCGGCGCCGGCATGCACGGCGGCCACATCGTCGCCGAGGGCACGCCCGCGGAGATCATGCGCAATCCGAAATCCCTGACTGGCAAGTACCTGACCGGCGAGCTCGAAGTCGAGGTGCCGGAGCGGCGCCCACCGAACCATCGCCGCACCATCAAGGTGGTCAATGCGCGCGGCAATAACCTCAAGAACGTCACTGCCGAGATTCCGCTCGGCCTGTTCACCTGCGTGACCGGCGTCTCCGGCGGCGGCAAGTCGACGCTGCTGATCGATACGCTCTATCGTGCCATCGCCCGCAAGCTCAACAATGCCAGCGAAGGCGCAGCGCCGCACGACCGCATCGAGGGCCTCGAGCACATCGATAAGATCATCGACATCGACCAGTCGCCGATCGGCCGCACCCCGCGCTCCAATCCCGCGACCTACACCGGGGCCTTCACGCCGATCCGCGAATGGTTCGCCGGCCTGCCCGAGGCCAAAGCGCGCGGCTACGAGCCCGGCCGCTTCTCCTTCAACGTCAAGGGCGGCCGCTGCGAGGCCTGTCAGGGCGACGGCGTCATCAAGATCGAGATGCACTTTTTGCCCGACGTCTACGTCACCTGCGACGTCTGCAAGGGCAAGCGTTACAATCGCGAGACGCTGGAGGTGCTGTTCAAGGGCAAAAGCATCGCCGACGTGCTCGACATGACCGTGGAGGAGGCCGCCGAGTTCTTCAAGGCGGTGCCGCGCGTTCGCGAGACCTTTAACACGCTGCACCGCGTCGGCCTCGACTACATCCACGTCGGCCAGCAGGCCACCACGCTCTCCGGCGGCGAAGCCCAGCGGGTCAAGCTGGCAAAAGAGCTGTCGAAGCGCGCCACCGGGCGCACGCTCTACATCCTGGACGAGCCCACCACCGGCCTGCACTTCCACGACGTCAAGAAGCTGCTGGAAGTGCTGCACGAGCTGGTCGCGCAGGGCAACACCGTCGTCGTCATCGAGCACAATCTCGAGGTCATCAAGACCGCCGACTGGGTCATCGATCTCGGCCCCGAAGGCGGCGATGGCGGCGGCGAGATCGTGGCCTGGGGCCCGCCGGAAGACATCGCCAAGGCACCGCGGAGCTATACCGGCAAGTTCCTGGAGCCGGTGCTGAAGAAGGCAAGCAAGCCGAAGCGCGGGAGGACGAGCGAGGCGGCGGAGTGACGCCGCCTCGCAGCCGTGATCGAATTTCCCGGAAATGACTCGGACCAGTCGGACGCGCATTCGTTAGCACGCATCTCAAGTGGCGCCTCGGCCAACAATCTGTGGTTCAGTTGAAGGTTGATGCTATACTTTTTGATTTCGCCTGCAGGAGGTTAGATTGAGCGATGCAGCCGATTCATCCAGCTTTAGCTTCGAATTCATAATTTCTAGAGAAGAAGATAGATTCTTCAGAAGACTTGCGAAAGCCAACCTGAAGGCCCTCATCGATTGGCGTAGCCAAATGACCTTGGCGTTGACCGTTTATGCCTTCATGATCGTGGCAAGCTATATCGCCTTACGTCAGGAGTGGCTGACGCCGCCCGCCGTGTTTGCCGCGATACTGTGCTTAGTAGTGGGACAGCTCTACATGTATTTTGTCTCGAGCTGGATTTCTCGCCAAATATTCGAGAAACTCTTTGAGTTGGATCGTCTCAGTCAGAAGACGAGGCACGTTATTTTTGACGACTTCTCGATCGTCCACAGAGGTCCGAACACCGAGAGCCGGATGTCTTGGGACGAGATTGCGACGATTCAAGATAGCCCAGTCATGGTCGCATTCTGGTACAGTGCGAGACAGGGGTTTTTCATTCCGGCACGAGTCATTGGTGACTCCTCCGCGCGCGCGGCCTTCGTAGAATGGGCGGGGGAGCGCTTGCGCCGCCCTGCCATTGCGGCGGACGCCACCAGGCCCACAAAATTGTTCCCAACACCCGAGCGAAGCTAGCGTCCTACAGCGAGACCTTGCCAACCCAAAGATCAAAGTCCTCGCTTTGTGACGGCCGCGCTGTGTGAAATGGACGTAAATCTCTTCCGCAACGTCACGTTCGAACTAAAGGCTCCGCGAACCAAAGCGCTCAGCGAGATCAATGCCCTACCCCCTCGCCATCTTCGATCTCGACGGCACGCTCGCCGACAGCTTCCCCTGGTTCCTGCGCACCATCAACGACGTCGCCGATCGCTTCGGCTTTCGCCGCGTGAAGGATGAGGACATCGAAAAGCTGCGGCATGCGTCGAGCCGCGAGATCCTCAGCCACCTCGAGGTGCCCTTGTGGAAGCTGCCGGCGATCGCGCGGCATGCGCGGCGGCTGAAGGCGGAGGCAGCTAGCGAGATTTCGCTGTTTGCCGGTGTCGAGGCGATGCTACAGACGCTTGCCGACAACCGCGTGCAGCTCGCGCTGGTTACGTCCGACAGCGAAGCCAATGCGCGCGAGAAGCTCGGGGATGCTGCCGCGCTGTTTTCGCATTTCGACTGCTCGGCGTCGCTGTTCGGCAAGCCGGCGAAATTCCGCCGGGTCATCGGGCGCGCGGGCGAGCCTAGCAAGGTCATTTCGATCGGCGACGAGGTCCGCGACATCGAGGCGGCACGCAACGTCGGCATTGCCTGCGGTGCAGTGTGCTGGGGCTATGCGGCCCCGGCGGCGCTGCGGGCGCTGGGGCCGGATTTCCTTTTCCACCAAATGAAAGATATTCTCAACATTTGCCTAGGGCAGGATTGGCCGGAGAAACCTACATGTCAGCTGCCTCTAACCTAAATGAAGGTATTTCCGCTGTCTTCGACCTTGCTGATCGGGGCCGCGCAACGGACATTGCGAGCGAAAAGGACGAGATGATCGCAAAGGCGATCCGAGATGAGTTCTCATCCCACGCGACGCGAAAACCGCGCGTACGCGCCGATCAACAATCATAGGCCTCGTAGCCCGATGAAGCTGCTTGTTCGCCACAGCTCAAACGAGCGAACGCGGAATCGCGGTCCGGGAAGGTGTCTCGCATGTCGCTTCGCTCATGCGGGCTACCGCCCTACTCCGTCCTGCGCAAAAACGCCCCGAACGCGCGCGGGCCGTCGCCGGTCTTGACCTCGCCGAGTACCTTCAGATCAGTCGCGTCGATGATGTTGAGCGTGTTGCTCTCCCAGCAGGCGACGATGACGCGCTTGCCGTCGGCGGTGGCGGCAATGCCTTCGGGATAATCGCCGACATTGATGCGCTTGATTGGCTTCAGCGTCGCCAGATCGAACACGCTGACGGTGCCGCCATACTGGTCGGTGACGAAGCCGCGCCCTTGCGTCAGCGCCACCGCGTAGGGCCGCATCCCGACCGGCACGCGGCCGATCTCGCGGCCTTCGGCGATGTCAATCACGGAGACGTCGTCGGATCCGACATTGGCGGTGTAGGCGCGCTTGCCCGCGGCGTCGATGGTGATGCCGAAAGGACGCGTGCTGACCTTGATCATTGCTTTGCGCTGCCGCGTCGTCGTGTCCACCACAGAGACGCTGTCGTCGTCGCGGTCTGCCGAGAGCAGCAGCTTGCCGTCCGGCGTCACCGCAAGGCCCGATGGCGAGGCACCGAGCGCGATGCTGGCCGTGACGCTGCGCGAAGCCGTATCGATCACCCGCACCGCGGCGGCATACCAGTCGGCGACATAGACGGTCTTGCCATCGGGCGCGACGGCAATGCCGAGCGGCCCGCCGCCCACCTCGATCCGCCCCGCAACCTGGCGCGCGGCCGCGTCCACCACCGTCACCGCCTTGCCATCGGGGCTCGTCACATAGGCAAAACGTCCGTCCGCGCTGACGGCGACGCCCGCCGGCTTGCCTCCGATCGGAATGGTTGCAACGCTGCGCGCAGTGGCGAGGTCCACGACCATCAGATCGTCGCTGAGCTGGTTGGTGACGAACGCCTCGTCGGCGGACGCACGTGGGAGACCGGCACCGCAAAGGCTGGCGGCCAAGGCCGCCAGGACCAGCGCTCGCACCATCAGCTACCGCTCTCGATCTTCTTCTTGAGCGACTCGAGCCCGGCCCTGTACAGCCCGCTCACCGCCTTCACCGCGGCTTCGTCGCTCAGCTCCGGTGGCGGATCGTTGTTGGGATAGCCACGATAGAACGCGCCGGCCCATTCCAGCTTCGCCTTGCCATCCGGCGCAGGCGACACCGTCAAGGTCGAGGAATAATTGGTCACCGGCAGCACCTTCACGTCGACCTTGGTGATCCGGTACGAATAGCTCAGCATGTCGGGCTCGTATTTGTAGAGCTCCTCCTCGACCGTCGGGCCGCCGGTTAGGGTCAGCGTCCGCGTCGCGCCGATCTCGTTGCCCTTCTGGCCCTCAGTCTTGGTGACGGGCGGGAGCCAGCTCATGTCTTGAAAATTGCCGATCGCCGCCCAGACCTTGGCCGGCGGCGCGCTGATCTCGATGGATTCCCGCACCTTCTGCCGTGTCGGCCCATGGGCCCAGACCGGCTCAAGAGCCGCCGTCAGAGCCATCCCCGCCACCACCAGCGCCGCCACCCCGGCGATCGCCGTTCCCATCGTCATCCTCATGTCGTTTCCTCATTCATCAATCTGCGCGACTTGGAGCGCGCTGAGGTCATCGTAGCGCATTTTTGGACCGCGGGGAGACGTGTTCGTGGCGCGCTTGTGGCGGGCGTGGTGTCGAATATCCACACCATCCCTTGCGTTGCCTGACGGGCAACCACACGAGGCCAAGGTCAATGCGTTCATTCAAAATAATTCGCTTTACTAGAATTCGGAATTATCGCATGTTTCGGTCACCCCAACCCGGGCCGAGGGGCGGATCGCGATCGTCACGAACGCGGGATGGGACGTGGTGGACGCGGGCAGCGCCGCGCGCAGATGGTTTGCAGGGCGGGTCACTCCGTGAGCCAATGCCGCGCGCATACGACGGGTGCAGCCTGCGTACGGCAAAATCGTGTGGTCCTGGCGCCCGGGGTCTGTGCGCCAAGTGTTGCGGTGATGCCTGCAGCCCGACCGGGTCCGCGGCATCAGCCATCCGCAAGGCGACGGGGGCAATAGTGCATCGCTCCCCGAGGAGAGCACGACATAAGCCGTCAAACCACTGCGCAGGGAAGGCCGGGATGTCCAGGCTGCCCTGTATGCCGCTGTGCATGTGTTTCCAGCGCATTTGCGCACAGCGGACCGCGGGCGCCAGCCGGCGCCAGGTCTTCCCTGCGCCCTCGGCATCTTCGAGGGCGACGACCACCATAAAGCTCGGGCAGATGTGCCGCGAGAAGATGAACCTGTGCTTGCAACCAAAAGGCCAAGGTGGATGCAGGCTGCTTCCATACCGCGTACTGCGTCATTGCGAGCGAAGCGAAGCAATCCAAACTGTCACCCTGGAAAGACTCTGGATTGCTTCGCTTTCCTCGCAATGACGACCGGGAGAGTGGGTGTGACGATTGCCCTCAATCATTCCGCCAGCGTGGCCTCCACGAAGCCGCGCGGGTCGGCGCAAAATTCATGCATCACCCGATAATGATCGGTCTGCTCAACCGTAACGGGCTTGAGGCCGTATTTACCCAGCCGCAGCAACTGCGCATTCGGATAGGCCATCAGCAAGGGCGCGTGGGTCGCCATGATCACCTGACAATTGCCGGAGAGATCCATGCGATGCAGGAGCTTGAGGAAATCCATCTGCCGCGCCGGCGACAGCGCCGATTCCGGCTCGTCGAAGATGTAGATGCCCTGCTTCTGGCAGCGCTCCTCGAAGAAGACCAAAAAGCCCTCGCCATGGGAAAAGGAGAGATAGTCCGGCGCCTCCTGAACGCTTGCACCAAACACGCCCTCCATGGCTTGCGCGGCGCTCACGGCCGAGCGGTCCATGCAGCGCGCAATCGAAAAGAACGTCTCGGCACGGAAGAACCAGCCGTCGGTCACCTTCGGGACCCACGCGCCCCGCAACGCAGACGACAGCTCTTCGCCAGTGATTTCGATGCCGCCGCCGTCTATCTCCTGAAAGCCCTTGCGGCCGCCCGTGCTGGCAAAGCCGGCCAACCCCGCGATGCCCTCAAGAATGGTCGATTTTCCGGCGCCGTTCTCGCCGACGATGATCGTGACCGCGGACTCGAAGCTGTGATCGAACTCATCCCTGAAGATGGGGAGGCAGAACGGATAAGCCTCCCAGTCCTCGACCCGCGAGCGATCGAGCCAGACACGCCTGAGATAGGCGCACGCAGTGTGGTCTGTCGACGTCGTGTCCGGCTCATGCTCCCCCTCCGTCCCCGCCGAAATCTTCAAGGAACATATCAGGAACACAAACTGCATGGAAGTGGCATCTGCGGGTCGCAAGCTTCGGTCGTGCCTTAGCCCAATTAGCCCATCGGCTCCAGCACCAGCTCCATGGTCATCAGCACGGGATTGTCGCCGCGGACCAAGCGGCCCTCGGCGAGGCCGCCGGTGTAGTCGATCAGGGCGACATCGAGGGCGGCTTCGAGCGCGCCGGACGAACCGGCCTCGATGGCGCCGCAGGTTATCGCCAGCTCAGTGGCAAACGGCTCGGTAACGCCGCCATGGGTGAAGCGCGCGCCGATGGTCGAGCCGACGCCACCGTGAATTTTCGCACGCACAATGCCGTGCGCGCGACAGAATGCTTCGAGGCCGCCGGCCAAATCCTGGTTAGGCCGCAGCCGCAGCGCGAAGGCGCGGCTCTTGGCCTGCGCACCGGTGCTCTCAGCCGCCACCGGCCCGAACAGCTTGAAATTCGTTTCTGGATCGGACTCGGCCGTGAACATCGCACCATCGAGACCGAAGGCTTCGACGGCGAACGGTTCGGCGACAACAGTCTCGTCGGGCAACATGTGGCCGCCGCTGGCGCGGCCATCGGCCTCCGTCCACAGCCCGTGGCAATGAAAGAACGGCGCGCCCTCCCGCACACCCAGCGTCATCCTGCCGAGCTTCGTGCGCGTCACGCCCTTGGGCCGAAACGCATCGCTGTAGAACGCTGCATTGTCGCCCGTCTTCGACAGTGCCGGCATTACATAGCCGAACGGCCCAAGCGCGCCAGCACCAAAATTGAGCACGCCGCCGGCAAAACCCTCCGCGGCAAAACCGCGGCGCGCGGCTTCCAGCAGCGGCAGACCGGCTTGAAGCGTGAAGGCGAAGGCGCGTCCCCTCGCCTCCACCCATTGGATGCGTTCTGCGTGAGGTGCGCCCGGCTGCTTGATGCTGCGCATGACGCCCGCTCAGCTGGCGTTCGTTTTGTCGAGATCGAGCAGGCCTCGCGCCTCGAGCTCGTCGCGTACCATGCGTTTTGGAATCTTGCCGTAGCCGGATTTCGGCAGCGCTTCCCAGAAGAAGAACCGCTTCGGCATCTTGTAACGCGGCACCATCGGCGAGAGAAATGCCGCCATCTCCGCTTCGCTCACCGGCTTCTCGCCTTCGCGCGCGACGCAGACGGCAACGCCGACCTCTCCCCAGGTCGGATCGGGCACGCCGAGCACGGCGACCTCGCCGACGGCCGGATGCGTCAAAATCTTCTCCTCGATCTCGCGTGGATAGATGTTGGAGCCGCCGGAGATGTACATGTCGGAAGCCCGTCCCGTGATGTAGACAAAACCCTCCTCGTCCATGTGACCGAGATCGCCGGTGCGGAACCAGCCGTTGCGGAACGCTTTCGCATTGGCTTCGGGATTATCGTAGTAGCCGGCGAACACCGCGGGACCGATCACGCAGATCTCGCCGCTCTGGTTGGCTCCGAGCTCGCGGCCCTCATCGTCCTGGATCGAGACCTGCATGCCGGTGCGCTCGAAGCCACAGGTGCCGATCTTCGCATGCGGGCCGTCCTCGGAATCGTGCAACGCGGCCGGCAGCACGGTAATGTTGCCGGTGACCTCGCCAAGGCCAAAATACTGCACGATCACCTTGCCGAGCTTCTTCAGCGCTGCCTTCTGATCCTCGCGATACATCGGCGCGCCGGCATAGATCACGTGACGAAGCGAGGAATGGTCGTATTTGTCGGCCGCGGGGTGCTCGACCATCATCTTCAAAATGGTCGGCACCGTGAACAGATTGCTGACGCGCTGCGCCTCGATGAGGCGAAACGCCTCGTTGATGTCGAATTTCTCGGTCGGCAGCAGCACGGTACGCGCGCCGCGTGCGGTCTGCATCAACTGATGCACGCCTGCACCGTGCGACAATGGCGCCACCACCAGCGAGGCATCCTCTTCCGTCACACCGGGTGTCAGATCGGCCAGATGGTTGGTGACGACAAAGCCCATCTGGCCGTGGGTCAGCACCGCCGCCTTGGAGCGCCCGGTGGTGCCGGAGGTGAAGAAGAACCAGCAGGGATCGTCATGCTCGACTGCGACATTGTCCACGGCAGCGCCCGTATGCGAGGCGATGGCGTCCGCCACCGAGCGCTCGCCGAACGCGGCCTTGCCGTCGATGCTCCAGGTGAATTCCAGTGCGCCGCTCTTCACTGCCGCCGCGTGTTCGGGAAAATCGACATGGCACAAGAACGCCTTCGCCCCGGAGGCCTGAGCGAGATAGCTGACCTCATCCGGCATCAGGCGGAAATTGGTCGGGACCCAGACTGCACCGAGCCGGAACGCGGCGAACATCGAAAAGAACATCTCGTCGCCATTTTTGGAATGGACGAGGATGCGGTCGCGCTTCGCAATACCGCGCGCGGCGAGCGCTGCCGCCAGCGCCGAGACCTGCGCATCGATCTGGCGCCAGGTCCAGCACTTGTCACCCCAGACAAAGCCAGGTCGCGATCCATGCCGCCGCGCATTCTGGGTCAGCATGTAAGCGAGATTCATGACACGGCGGGACATGCGCAGGGGCTGCATCGGGCTTCCTCTTCGAGTGCGGACAGCAGGTTATCTGCCCGCTCATCGCAGCCCATTTATCGCGATCGAACGCGCCCCCGCAAGGCCGCCTGCCGCGCGCCTGCCCTACGGCTTCCTGAACGCAAACTAAGGTCACGGCGCCGCCGTCCTGGTTGTCGCAGTCCTCATTGGCGCAGCGCAGCGCCTTCTGCACGCCCGGCGGATAATCGGCCGGATCAAGCGGCTTTGCATCGTCGGTGCGCGCGGCGGCGGCGAACACAGCCAGCAGGAGGATCAGATAACGCATGCGCGTTGTCGCCGGCGCAGCCGCAGCCGCAGCCGTTCAGGGAATTTTAAACATGATCAGCGCAACCTCGCTCAGGTCTCGCGTAAAGAGTATCGCATTATGGTCAAAGCGCCCGCCTTCCTCCTGCTCACGCTGGCGCTTGCCGGATGTGCCGCGGCCCCGCAAGCGCATCTGGCCTCAGATCCCGCCTTCAAGCCCGCGCGCTATGCCTGGGATGGCGCCGGCGAGGATCCCAACCGGCCGCACGCAGCGTCCGGACCGACGCGCACCGCAGTCCGATCCCAGCACGACCGATCGCATGCCGGACTTCAGCCCTATTCGAAGGAATGGTGGCAGGCGCAGGAGGGCAGCGACGCCGAGCAGGACGCCAGGGTCAACCGCTCCCTGGTCATCTGCCGAGGTTGCCTCCGCTCGCAGCCGCAGCCCGAAGAGTCCAGGCTCGCCAAAGCCACGGATTGAATCAAACCGCTCTCATCGTTCGAGAGGCGCTCGGATTATTCAGATATCGTCACGAGCTGAGGGCAGAGGCCCGCCGTCCGTAACCGGCGGGCCTGACGATATCTAAGAGCTATTGTCCGTGCTTGAGCATGTCCCGGTCATTCAGATCCCAGTCCTGCCACAGCTGGAGTATGCCGAGCAGCACCACCACCGCACCCAGGCTCGTGTGATAGATGCGGAGAAAGCCTTCTCCGGAATAGCCGATGACGTAAGGCGAGGCGATGAGCCACAGTCCGACCAGGATCGTCATCACCTCTTGCCAGCGCTGCAAGGCGACATATTCGAGCTGGCTGAGGCCAAACACGACCAGACCGATTGCGACCGTATTCAGGATCATCGTCTGGTGTCTGGCGATCGCTTGATCCTGGATCGGAAACCACGGCGAAGCCACGATCACCGCGCCGAGCAGCATCCCGCACCAGTCTTCCCATGTTCGATGAGTATTGAAGAAACCAAAGTCCGACATCGTACCCTCCTACAACGAGGCATACGTCTGCGGCTGGCAATCACGACACTCCGAATGTCTCGCGACCCTGCCGGCCGCATTCGGGCGTATGTCCTCCAAAGGACGTGGGAACCGCCGCGGACCTTGCAAGAGCAATATCGAGGATTATTTGCGGCCGCTTATCATGCTCGCAGAGCGAGACGTCGATGCTGCAATGCGGCCGCAGGGACGCGCATTGCAGATATCTCCCCTGCCGCAATCTCCCTTGGTCTCACCTGGCAAGGGCGGGGTCAGCCTCCTAAATCGGGACGCAATCTGCACTATGGAAGGGTCCCACATGGCGGCTTCGGTACGCGACAACAAGGACAAGAACCGCTTCGAGCTCGATGTCGGCGGCGACATCGCCTTCGCCAATTACCGGCTGACGCCGTCGGCCGTGATCATCACCCATACCGAAACGCCGCGCGCCCTCCGTGGCCGAGGTATTGGGTCCGAGCTGGTCAAGGGCGCGCTGGACTTGATCCGCCGCGACGGGAGGAAGGTGATCGCCGGCTGCGGCTTCGTGGTCGACTATCTCGACAGGCATCCGGAAGATGCGGATCTCCTCGCCTGAACCCAAAAGGGCCCCGCGAGATCGCGGGCCCTTGCGGTACGACCGAGCGATCGGTCAGTGCTTGATCTCCGGCGGCAGCTTGCCGCCATTGGCGGCGAGCTTGGACATCACCTGCTTGTGCAGCCAGACGTTCATGCTCGCGGAGTCGTTCATGTCGCCGGTGTAGCCCAGCTCCTTGGCGAGATCCTTGCGCGCAGCGAGGCTGGAATCGATGTCGAGCGCCTTCATGAGGTCGACGATGGAGGTGCGCCATTCCAGCTTCTCGCCCTTGTGCGCAGCCACCGCCTTGTCGACGACCGCGGCGACGTCGACAGCCGCCATGGGCGTGGCAGCCGGCGCGGATGTTCCCGGCGCGGCCCCTGCGGGCGCGCTGCCGGCGGGCGCGGCAGCAGCCGGATGGCTGCCGAAGATCGCGCTCATGATTTTCCCGAAAATGCTCATGTCTGCTCCCCGAAAAGGATCCGTTGGAAGGGCGTTGAGTGGCACTTATAGACGATGTTCCTGCGTTGCGCCCGCGACGTTGTGCGAACCAACACGCAGCATCAGCTTATCTGCGGCGAAATGACGGCCGAATGACATCGGCGAGGTTTGCACTGCGTCATCGAATTTCACTCAAGCGTGAGGGACAGGACTCGCAATTGGGAGTACGCTTACCGTTCAGCTCGCGATGCCATCCGGAATTCGCGTCTGGTCGGAATCGCGATCGTTCAAGCAAGCGGCCGCGTGCACCGTTGCCGGCGCGAGATCGGCCGTATGGCAAGGGAGCTAGCGACCATGGCCACACTCTACCAGGGCAATGTCCCCGGCACCGCCCGGACCGCGGAAGCGGCTGGACCGGTGATCCGAACCATCCAATTGTCCGACCTGCACGACGCGCTGAAGCGCGGCTGGGAGGATTTCAAGGCCATTCCGAGCCACGCCATCATCCTCTGCGTGATCTATCCGGTGCTCGGCCTCGTGCTCGCCCGTGTGGTGATGGGCTACTCGGTGCTGCCGCTGCTGTTTCCCCTGGCTGCGGGTTTCGCATTGATCGGCCCCTTCGCGGCGCTCGGTCTCTACGAGCTCTCCAGCCGGCGCGAACGCCATGAGGAGGCCACCGCCTGGGATGCCATGGAGGTGCTGCGCTCGCCGTCGTTCGGTGCGATGCTCGGCCTCGGCACGTTGCTGCTCGCTCTGTTCGTGACCTGGGTCGCGACCGCGCAGGCGATCTACGTTGCGGCATTCGGCTATGAGGGCGTGACCGGTATCTCGGATTTCCTGACGCGCGTTCTGACGACGCGGCAGGGCTGGTGGCTGATCGTGGTCGGCTGCGGCACGGGCTTCCTATTCGCGCTCGCCGCGCTCTGCATCAGTGCCGTCTCGTTCCCCTTGATGCTCGACCGCCATGCCGGAGCATTCGAGGCAATGAGCACCTCGCTGCTCGTCGTTGCGAAGAACCCGGTGCCGATGGCAGCCTGGGGCTTAATCGTGGCAGTGTTGCTGGCGCTCGGAACGATCCCGGCGTTCCTCGGCCTCGCCGTGGTGATCCCGGTGCTCGGCCATGCCACCTGGCATCTCTACCGCAAGGTGATCGTGTCCGATCCAGGCGCTCGTCCCGTGCCGCCTCCGCCGCATCGTCCGCGCAAGCCCGCCGCCGATTTCCCCGCCAACCTCTTCCCCTGGCGGAATAGGACGGACGCCTGACGACATCGTGACGTGCGATCCTGCCCGGCCCGGGCAGGATCGCGCGCCGTCACACGCCTTGCTTTGGCCGCGGTTGCAACCGAGATTATGCGCGCCGGTCTGATCACTCACGGAATCCATTTCATCTGATGACCACGACGATTTCTCGTCTGGCTCTCGCAGCCCTCGCCCTCTCCGCGTCCATCCTGTCAGCCCAGCCAGTGCTCGCCGCTGTTGCCTGCGGCTCCGGCAATTTCGACGCCTGGCTTGCGGACTTCAAAACCGATGCTGCGGCCAAGGGCATCTCGCAACAGGCCATTGCATCGGGACTTGCGGGCGTGACGCTCGATCAGGGCGTCCTCAATCGCGACCGTTCGCAAAAGGTCTTCAGCCAGACCTTTGAGGAGTTTTCCGGCCGCATGGTGCCGCCCCGCATGCAGCGCGGCTCCAACATGATGAAGCAATACGGCTCGGTGCTCTCGCGCATCGAGCAGGCTTACGGCGTCCCGGGCGAGGTGCTGGTCGCGATCTGGGGCCTTGAGACCGATTTCGGCGTCAACACCGGCAAGTTCGCCACGATCCGCTCGCTGGCGACGCTGGCGTATGATTGCCGGCGCTCCGAGCAGTTTCGCGCCGAGCTGATGGATGCTCTGCGCATCGTCGAGCGCGGCGATCTCGCTCCTGCCGAGATGAAGGGCGCCTGGGCCGGCGAGCTCGGCCAGACCCAGTTCATGCCGTCGTCCTGGGTGAAGTACGCCGTTGATTTCGACGGGAACGGCAAGCGCGACCTCTTGCACAACGTGCCCGACGTGCTCGCCTCCACCGCCAATTATCTCGCCGGCTATGGCTGGCAGCGCGGCAAGGATTGGCAGCCGGGCAGTCCGAACTTCGCGGTGCTCCAGCAGTGGAACAAGAGCGAGGTCTATTCCAAGACGGTGGCTTATTTCGCCACCCAGCTCGCGCGCGCTCCGTAAGCCCCGCGATGGAACGCGGAAGGCCGATCGGTCGGCGACTGGCCTTCTCTGGATGCCCTCCTCGCGGCGTGCATCACCTTTTCGCATGCACCCGCCCGTCCAGTCCTCTCCGCAACGGAACGAATCGCAGCGCAGTCGGAAAACGTGAATGTTTATTCACTCCTATATTCCTAAAGGGATGCGAATAGCGCATGCCGAGCTTGAGTCTAGACGCTGCAGACCTGCTAGCGGATCGGTGGGCGGAAACATATTTCCGCAATGCATTAAACTGCGCATTCCGTAGTACTCCGTGAAATAACGGGCATTACCTCACCGGAATCTGCCTCACGACAGGATTGAGCGCGAAAGCCCGCAGGTTAATTGTCAGTTATTATTGCTATGCATTCATCGCCTAGCTGCATCGCAACATCGGAACTTTCGCACTGCACTACCCTCACCTATATTCATTTCAACGACGCAGCCCCGGGCAAGGGCTGAATCGAACTACAGGAGACTACCAATGCTGCTCTCGCTCATCCGCATGATCCAGGCATTCCGGGACTATCAGCGCAATGTTGCCGAGCTGTCCCAGCTCAGCGATCGCGAACTGGCCGACATCGGCCTCGATCGCTCGGATATCCCGCGCGTTGCCGCCGGCCAGTATCAGGGCTGATATCGTTCAGCCGTTCACCGGACGAACCGATAGCGCCCGCCTCGTGCGGGCGTTATCGCTTCTGATGGCAGAAAACTCGATCTCGGCGATTCCACTGGCCGCCGAAAAGCGCTACCTGTCCGCCCCATGACAGGATCCCGATCGAACATCGTGCACGTGATCGGCGCCGGCCTTGCCGGTTCCGAAGCCGCCTGGCAAGTGGCCAAATCCGGCGTGCCCGTGGTGCTGCACGAAATGCGGCCGACCCGCATGACCGAGGCGCACCGCACCGACGGGCTCGCCGAGCTTGTCTGCTCCAATTCGTTCCGCTCGGATGATGCCGCCAACAACGCGGTCGGCCTGCTGCATGCGGAGATGCGCCGGCTCGACTCGCTGATCATGCGCGCGGCCGATGCCAACCAGGTGCCCGCGGGCGGCGCCCTGGCCGTGGACCGCGACGGCTTCTCTGCGGCGGTCACCGCGGCCCTGAACGACCACCCCAAAATCGAGATCGCCCGCGGCGAGGTCGCAGGCCTGCCGCCGTCCGACTGGAGCAACGTCATCGTTGCGACCGGCCCCCTCACCTCTGCGCCGCTGGCCCATGCCATCCGCGAACTGACCGACGAAAATGCGCTCGCCTTCTTCGACGCCATCGCGCCGATCGTGCACCGCGAGTCCATCGACATGTCGGTGGCCTGGTTCCAGTCGCGCTACGACAAGGTCGGTCCTGGCGGCAACGGCGCCGATTACATCAACTGCCCGATGACCAAAGAGCAGTATGACGGCTTCGTCGCAGCGCTGATCGCCGGCGAGAAGACCGAGTTCAAGGAGTGGGAGACCAACACGCCCTATTTCGACGGCTGCCTGCCGATCGAGGTCATGGCGGAGCGCGGTCCCGAGACGCTGCGCCACGGCCCGATGAAGCCGGTTGGCCTGACCAATCCGAACGATCCGAGCACGAAGCCTTACGCAATCGTGCAACTGCGCCAGGACAACAAGCTCGGCACGCTCTACAACATCGTCGGCTTCCAGACGAAGCTGAAATATGGCGAGCAGCAGCGCATCTTCCGCACCATACCGGGACTGGAGAAGGCTGAATTCGCCCGCCTCGGCGGCCTGCATCGCAACACCTTCCTCAATTCGCCAAAGCTGCTCGACGGCCAGTTGCGCCTGCGCGCGCAGCCGCGGCTGCGCTTTGCCGGCCAGATGACGGGCTGCGAGGGCTATGTGGAATCCGCCAGCGTCGGCCTCATCGCCGGTCTCTATGCGGCCGCCGACGCGCGCGGCGAGACGCTGGCGAGCCCGCCCAGCACGACGGCGCTGGGATCGCTGCTTGGCCACATCACCGGCGGTCATATCGAAACCATCGAGGCCGGCACGCGCTCGTTCCAGCCGATGAACATCAATTTCGGCCTGTTCCCGCCGCTCGCGACCGCGCCGACAAAAAAGCCAGACGGCACGCGGCTGCGCGGCAACGAGAAGACGGTGGCCAAGAAGCAGGCGCTGAGCGCACGCGCGCTCGCCGATCTCGATCGCTGGATCGCCGACCACTTGCGCATTGCCGCCGCCGCGTGAGTTTTCGATGAGCCTCCCCCAAGACGACGCCGCGGAGCTGTCGGCGCGCTGGACCGAGGGCGTGCTGCTCAAGCGCGACGTGTTCTCGACCGTCGAGCGCGGCCGCTTCCGCAGCGAGAACGGCGAGGTCGACGCGGTGCTGCGCCGTCTCGACGAGGTGCCGTGGTGGTCGTTCCTCTTGGCACGCCACCTGTTCGCGCGCGAGAAGCATGCGCTCGCGCGCGCCAAAGGCCTCAACGTCGGTCCGGAGCTGCTATGGGCCGGACGCCGCGCGCTGGTGCGCGGCTTCGTTGATGGCGTCGCGCTGCATCTGGCCAAGCCGCATGGCGACCTCGCCTATTTCCGCTCGGCCAAGGCCGCGCTGCGGCGGCTTCGCCGCGCCGGCATCTGCCACAACGATCTCGCCAAGGAGCAGAACTGGCTGGTCGGTCGCGACGGCCGCGCCTATGTCACCGACTTCCAGCTCGCCGCCTGCTTTGCGCGGCGCGGCCGGTTCTACCGCATCCTGGCCTATGAAGATCTCCGGCACCTGCTCAAACACAAGCGCTCCTACGCGCCCGAGGCGTTGACGCCGCGCGAGCGAAAGATCCTTGCGAAGAAGTCATTCGCCGCGAGCCTGTGGCTCGCCACCGGCAAGAAGGTCTATCGCGCCATCACACGTGGCCTATTCAATTTCACCGATCGCGAGGGTGGTGGCCGCCGCCTCGTCAACGACGCGCCGGTACTGTTGGAGCTGATCCGCAAGAATCCGGCCGTGCGCGACACCGCCATCGTCGCCTTCGCCGACCGCCGCTCCGGCGTCGGGCTCTATGCCTTCGTCGAAGCCGACCAGGCCGCGCTCGAAGGCGAGCTCCGCAACGAGATTGCGGCCGCCAAGGGCCCCAAGCCGCCGGAACACATCCAGGTCGTGCACGCCCTGCCCCGCGACAGCAGCGGCAAGCCGCGCACCGAGGTCCTGCAACTGGTCGCCATGAACCAGCTCGACCTGATCGAGCCGATGATGAAGAACGACCAGGACCGTGCCTTCCTCAAGGACATCCTGGAGCAGCGTAAGAACCTGCGCGACCGCTTCAATTTCGAGGCGGACCTGCCGACGAGCTAAGGTCCCGCGCGCCTTGAAGCGTCCACAATGGCGATAGAGAAGCGGTCGGGCAAAGGCAGACTTGGTGGGGTCATGGGTGCTTGGGGAACGATGATGCATCGTGTGGTTGGCGGGGTGATCGCGGGACTTATGTTGCTGACAAGCGCGCCCGCAATGGCGGAATCCCCGGCCGAGCTGATCTCGAGCTTCCGCCTTAAGCACGGAGAGGTCCCCGTCGTGCGCGACGCCACGCTCGATCGCATCGCCATGGATCAGGCCCGCGCGATGGCGGCCAAGGACGACCTCAGCCATGACGCACTCGGCCCGTTCAACCGCCGCGTCGCTCCGGCCGGTGCGGGCCGCGCCGCCGAGAACATCGCCTATGGCTACGACAATTTCGAGAAAACCCTGGGACAGTGGATCGACTCCTCCGGGCACCGCAAGAACCTGCTGCTGCACAACGCCTCGCGCGTCGGCATCGCGAGCGCCAAGAACGCCAGCGGCAAGCGCACCTATTGGGCGATGGTGATCGCCGGCGATTACGAGCCGAAGGGCAAGAGAAAGAAAGACAAGGAGCCGCTGGTTGCCGTGAAGCGCGAGGCCGCGCCCGCAGGCAAGCCCAAATCCAGCGGCTGCCACATCAAGCTACTCAGCCTCTGCATCTGAGGCCGGGGGCAATTTCAGCCGCGGCGCGTTGCCTCGATGGCGGCGACGTCGATTTTCGTCATCCCCATCATCGCGTCGAAGCTGCGCTTGGCCTCAGGGCCGCCGGCCGCCAGCGCTTCGATCAATACACGCGGCGTGATCTGCCAGGAAACGCCCCATCTGTCCTTGCACCAGCCGCACGCACTCTCCTGCCCGCCATTGCCGATAATGGCGTTCCAGTAGCGATCTGTCTCCTCCTGATCGTCAGTGGCGATCTGGAACGAGAAGGCTTCGTTGTGCTTGAACACGGGACCGCCATTGAGGCCGAGACAAGCAACGCCAGCCACGGTGAATTCGACGGTCAAAACATCGCCCGCCTTGCCGGACGGGTAATCGCTGGGCGCGCGGTGAACGGCACTCACGGCGCTGTCTGGAAAGGTCTTAGCATAAAAGCTTGCAGCAGCCTCGGCGTCTTTGTCGTACCAGAGGCAGATCGTGTTCTTCGCCATCGCGCTTCCTTTCAGTTTCCCAAACGCCATCACGCTCTGTCAGCATAGGCATCTGGATCGGCGTGCTCCAGCCGCACCTTCCTTTGCCCGTCTTGCGCGCGTGCGTCATTGTGTCTTAGCTTCAGGACCCCAAATTGGCAGGCTCTCACTTGATCGATATCGACCAGATACGTTCCGACACGCCGGCCGCCTCCCGGCTCGCGTATCTCCACAACGCCGGCGCGGCACTTATGCCGGCGGCCGTCGTCGCGGCGATGAAGCAGCACATCGATCTGGAGAGCGATATCGGCGGCTATGCCGCCGCCGATCAGGAAGCGCGCCGCCTTGAAGCGGTCTACGGCTCGGTGGCGCGGCTGATCAATGCCGCACCGGATGAGATCGCCCTCGTGGAGAACGCAACCGTTGCCTGGCAGATGGCGTTCTATGCTCTTCAGTTTCGCAAGGGCGATCGCATCCTGACCGCAGAGGCGGAATATGCCGCCAATTATGTTGCGTTCCTTCAAGTCGCCAAACGTACAGGCGCGGTCATCGAAGTCGTGCCCAGCGATGCCAGCGGCGAGCTTGATGTTCACGCGCTCGAACGCATGCTCGACGAGCGCGTGAAGCTGATCGCCATCACCTGGGTTCCAACAAATGGCGGGCTGGTCAATCCCGCGGCGGCCGTCGGCAGGATCGCGCGGGCATACGGCATTCCCTATCTGCTCGACGCCTGCCAGGCGATCGGTCAGATGGAGGTCGATGTCGAAGCCATCGGCTGTGACATGCTGTCGGCCACGGGGCGCAAATTCCTGCGCGGCCCGCGCGGCACCGGCTTTCTCTATGTCCGCCGAGCGATGCTGCAAGGGCTCGAGCCGCCGATGATCGACCATTTCGCCGCGCCCTGGGTCTCGCGCGATGAATATCGACTCCGCGATGATGCGCGCCGTTTCGAAACCTGGGAAAACAACTACGCGGCGCGGCTCGGCCTGGGAGCTGCCGCCGATTATGCTCTCGCGATCGGCCTTGGTCCGATCGAACAGCGCTGCCGCTTGCTTGCAGACCGCCTTCGCAGTGGCCTCGCCTGCATTCGCGGCATCAAAATACGCGACCTCGGCCGCGCGCCGGGCGCCATCGTCAGCTTCACGATGGATGGGCATGAAGCGGATGCCATCGTCAGCAGCGCTGCTGCGGCCGGGATTACGATCGGCGCCTCGGATCCGTCGAGCACCCGCATCGACGCAGAAATCCGCGCGCTGCCGCCGGTCGTGCGCGCTTCTCCGCACTACTACAACACGGAAGCCGAGATCGACGGACTGATCGGGCACCTCGCGGGTTTAGCACCGCGATAGCCGGGCGCGCCGCTCACGTGCAGCGCGCGCTCAACCCGGACGCGCTGAGCCTTGCCATCACCTCGTCGAGATGGGCGCTGTCGCGGGTCTCGATGACCAGTTGTAGCAGCGTCGCCTTGGCCGGCAGGTCTGAGAACGTCCGCTGATGCGAGACCTCGATGATGTTGGCACCGGCTTCAGCGAGCAGCGCGGCCACCGCGGCCAATTGCCCGGGCCGGTCAGGAATATCGAGCGAAAGCTGGGTCAGTCGCCCCTCGCGCGCGAGTTCACGGGTCAGAACCGAGGCGATTAGCCTCGTATCGATGTTGCCGCCACTCAGCACCAGGCCCACTTTCTGGCCGGCGAAGCGGGATGGATCGGACATCAGCGCGGCAAGGCCGGCGGCACCGGCACCCTCGACCACCGTCTTCTCGATTGAGATCAGGGTCGCCACAGCGCGCTCGAGCTCCGCTTCGTTCACGAGGGCAATGTCGTCGACGAGGCGCCGGACGATCTCGGTGGTGATCTTGCCGGGCGATTTGACCGCGATGCCTTCGGCGAGCGTGTCGCCGCGCGCCGGCAGATTCCCATCATGGATGGCGTTGTACATCGAAGGATAGAGCCAGGCCTCGACGCCCAGGATTCGTAGCGACGGTTTGATGGACTTGGCGGCAATGGCGATGCCGCTGATTAGCCCGCCGCCGCCGATCGGGACGACCATCGTATCGAGTTCCGGCACTGCCTTCATCATCTCCAGCCCGACGGTGCCCTGCCCGGCGATCACCAGCGGATCGTCGTAGGGATGGACGAAGATCATGCCGCGCGCCTCACCGTGGTTCCGCGCGAACGCGGCCGCCTCCTCCAGGGTCGCGCCGGTGACCACCACCTCCGCGCCGTTGTGCTTCGTGTTTTCGATCTTCACCATGGGCGTGCCGATCGGCATGACGATGGTGGCGGGAATGTTGAGCCTTCTCGCGTGATAGGCGACGCCCTGTGCGTGGTTACCTGCCGACATCGCGATGACGCCGCGCGCACGCTCCTCCGGCGTCAGCGCGGCGAGCCGGTTGAGGGCGCCGCGCTCCTTAAACGAGGAGGTGAATTGAAGGTTCTCGAATTTGAGCCAGATGTCGCAGCCGCAGATGTTGCTCAGGGTTCGGCTGTAGCTACAGGGCGTTTCAACGACGGCACCCCGGATGGTCTCGGCGGCCGCATGGATGTCGCTTGGTGCAACCGGAAAGTCGCCGAGATCGGAGGTCAAGCTTTGGGACAAGTCAGCCATAGGACAGCATAGAGCATTTGGCCGCCTCAGGCGATAAGCCGGCTCCTATTTGGTAAATTCCCTGGAGCGCGAAGCCCGCCACAGCGTCCACAGCGTCCGCAGCCGCGAGGCCGGCGGCGGCGCGAACGGATTGCGCCCAGGTAGGGACAGGCGCTTGAGATCGGCCCGGACCTGGCTCAGCAGCAGAAACGCAGGCCGTACGGACGGCGGTACCTGCGGCAGCAGCGACGAGGCCGTGGTCAGATGCTGCCGCGCCTCGCCTGCGAGTTGATCCAGCACGGCGCGCAGACCCGGCGTCGCCTTGCCGGCGAACACATCCTCCATGTTGCAGTTGTGGCTCGCCAGAATCTGCTGTGGCAGGAACAATCGCCGGTGCGCCGCATCACGCGGCAGTTTGGCAATGACATCGACGATACCCTGGGCCAGCCCGGCATGACGGGCGAGGTGCTCGACTGACTCCGAGGGCGGCGCCATGATCCGGGCTGCGAGAGCAAACAGTGCCGATGAGGTCGCCGCCAGATAGCCCTCCAGTGCCGCCATGGTCGGCATCGGATCGTTGTAGAGATCGAACTGGTGCTCGTCGGCGAGCAGCGACAGCGGCTCGACCGGCAGGTCGTAATCGCGGATCGCGCGGAGCAACTCCGCCGCCACCGGGTTGCCCTCGGCGCTGCCATGGACATGGCCTGACAGCATGTCGGTCCACCATTGCAGGCGAATCTCGCCGGGCAAGGGTTGGCTCACCTGGTCGCGAACGCGCACGATCTCGGCATTGAACGCATAGAGCGCCAGCAGCGCGCGGCGCTCTGCGGCGGGAACGAACAGCGTCGCAACATAACGCGGAAAGTCATGGCTACGCACGAGATCGGCGCAGAAGGCAACCGAGTCGGGCGACGCCGCGGTGCTGCTCATGGCACCGCGATCAGCGCGGCCGCGACGCGGCGCCGCTCGCCGATCATGATGTTGTAGGTGCGCACAGCGGGACCGGTCTGCATCGTGTCCAGCACCACCCTCACCGCCTTCAAGGCCTGCCGCAGTTCCGGCGGCGGCAGCCAAACCCCCGTTCCGGTGCCGACCAGAAGCGTGTCGATGCTGTTGGCCGCCGCGAACACGCGATCCAGCGAATAGCGGTCAATCCTGGTGGGATCCGTCACGTCCCAGGCCCATATCGCGTCCGGCAGGCACAGCAGCGATCCCCGATGTGACATGCCGGCGAAAGCGAAGCCGCCCTTGCCATAGGCCTCAATTGGCGCCGAGCGCGGGAAGTGGGGTGCGTTGGGGTCGCCGGCCATGAGCTCCGCCCGAATTGGCTTACTACCCCCGCAAACGCGTGCGAGCGTGCGCGGTTCGGATCATGCCTTGTTTTTCTTCGCCGGCGTAGCCGTATCGGGCGCATCCTCGCGATGCTCGCCGACGCCGAGATAGATCAGAATCGGGGCCGCGATGAAGATCGAGGTGTAGGTGCCGACCAGCACCACGCCGAACATCATCACCGCGGTGAAGCTGTGGATGGCATGACCGCCGAACAGCAATAGCGCGAGCAGTGCCAGCGTCACCGTGACGTGGGTGATGATGGAGCGCGACAGCGTGGAGTTGATGGACTCGTTGAGCAGCTGCGGCATCGGCATCTTCTTGTAGCGCCGCAGCATTTCGCGGATGCGGTCGTAGATGACGACGGTGTCGTTGAGCGAATAGCCGAGAATGGTCAGCAGCGCGGCGATACTGGTCAGATCGAAATCGACCTGGCTGATCGACATGAAGCCGATGGTGAGCACGATGTCGTGCACGTTGGCGATCATCGCGCCCAGCGCAAACTGCCATTCGAATCGGAACCAGAGATAGATCAGGATCGCGATGATCGCGAGCATCAGGCCGAGCATGCCGTAGGCCAGGAGCTCACCAGACACGCGCGGGCCGACGACCTCGACCCGGCGGTATTCGACGGAATCGCCGAGCGCAGTGCGGACCTTCTGCACGGCCTCTTGCTGAGCAGCGTCGCCGCCGGGCTGCTCCGCAACGCGGATCAGAACATCCGCGGGACCACCGAATTGCTGCAGCTGGACTTCGCCGAGACGCAGGCCGTCGAGCGTCGTGCGCATCGCCGCGATGTCGGCGGTACCGGACTTGGCCTGCACCTCGAGCAAGGTACCACCGCGGAAGTCGATGCCGAAATTCAGGCCGTGGGTGAAGAACAGCGTGATCGCGACGATCGACAGCGCCGCCGAGATCGGGAAGCTGATGCGGCGGAAGCGCGTGAAGTCGAAATGCGTATCGTCCGGGACGATGCGCAGCGACGGCAAGAGGCCGAGGGCCGCGACCACGGTGAGAATGGCAATGAGGACGCCGAGCCCGATGAGAACGGTGTGAGTCACGATCAGGCTCCTAGATCGGCACGCTCTGCGGCCGCTTCCACCGCACCCACCAGGCGACGATCAGCCGGGTCAGGGTGAAGGCGGTGAACACCGTGGTGATGATGCCGATGCCGAGCGTCACGGCAAAGCCGCGCACCGGGCCGGTGCCGATGTAGAACAGCACGGCGGCAGCAATGAAGGTAGTGATGTTGGAATCGAGGATGGTCGCCAGCGCCCGCTTGAAGCCGGCGTCGATCGCCGAGATTGCGTTGCGGCCGGCGCGCAGCTCCTCGCGAATGCGCTCGTAGATCAGCACGTTGGAGTCGACGGCGATGCCGACGGTAAGCACGATGCCGGCGATGCCGGGCAGCGTCAGCGTGGCGTTGAGCAGCGACAGCAGGCCGAAGATCATCGCGACGTTGATCGCCACCGCGACATTCGCGAACACGCCGAACAGCCGGTAGGTCACAAGCATGAACACGATGACGAGGATCGACCCGACGTAGGCCGCAAGCTCACCCTTCTCGATCGAGTCCTGGCCGAGACCCGGACCGACAGTGCGTTCCTCGACCACCGTGAGCGGCGCCGGCAGCGCGCCGGCGCGCAAGAGGATCGCGAGATCGTTGGCCGATTGCACGGTGAAATTGCCGGAGATCTGGCCCTGGCCGCCGGTGATCGGCTCGCGGATGACGGGCGCCGAGATCACCTTATTGTCGAGCACGATCGCGAACGGCAGTCCCACATTCTCTTGGGTCGCCTGAGAGAATTTGCGCGCGCCCGACGTATTGAACTTGAAGCTGACGACCGGCTCACCCGTGCGCTGGTCGAAGCTTGCCTGGGCGTCGGTCAGGTCGCCGCCGGCGACCAGCACCTGCTTCTTGACCACGTAAGGTGTCGGCGGCGGGGACGCGCTCATCAACAGTTCGGATTCCGGCGGCAGCCTGCCCTGCTGCGCCTGATCCGGCGGCACGGAGGTGTCAACCATGCGGAATTCCATCTTCGCGGTCTTGCCCAGCAATTCCTTCAGGCGGGTTGGGTCCTGGAGGCCGGGGACCTGCACCAGGATGCGGTCGTTGCCCTGGCGCTGGATCACGGGTTCGACGGTGCCGAGCTCGTTGACGCGGCGTTCGACGATCTGGATCGACTGCTCGATGGTCTTGCGCATGCGATCGAGCATCGCGGCCTGCGGGATGCTCAGGCGGATCACGCCGCCACCGGCATCGGTAACCTCAAGGTCGCGCTGACCGCTCGATCCCATGAGGCCGCCCAGCGGCTGGGACAACTCCCGCAGCTTGGCGAGTGCGGCCTGCGCATCGGATTCCTTGGTGATACGAACCTCGACGGCGTCGTTGCGCACGGTAACGCCGCCGGTGAAGCCGATCTTGGCATCGCGCAGCGTCCGGCGAACGTCGTCGCGGACCTGATCGAGCCTCTCTTTCTTCACATAAGCGGAGTCGACCTCGAGCAGCAGATAGGAGCCGCCCTGGAGGTCGAGGCCGAGCACGAGCCGGCGCTGGGCCCAGGCGGGCCAGGTCTTGACCTGCGCCTCAGGAAAAAAGTTGGGGACCGCGCAGAGGCACACGATCAGCGCCGTCAGGATAATCCCGAGCGCCCTCCACCGCGTGAAATACAACATCGACTAGACCTGTCAGATCAGGAGACTTGCAGGAGACCTATAAAGATAAAGACTCGCGGGAAGCACTCACTTCGCCGTGCTGTCGTCCTTGACGCTTTCCTTGGCGGATTCTTTGGCCGGCTCGCCCTTGGCGCGCACGCCTGAGATCATCTGGCGCATCTGCCGCACGCGCACGCCGTCGGAGATTTCGAACTCGATCTGGTCGTCGTCGACGACCTTGGTGACCTTGCCGACGAGGCCGCCCGAGGTCACCACCGTGTCGCCGCGGCGGATATTCTTCACGAGATCTGCGTGGTCGCGGACCTTCTTCTGCTGCGGACGCAGAATCAGGAAGTACATGATCACGAAGATCAGGGCGAACGGCAGCAGCGACATCAACATGCTGTTGGTGTCGCCGGCGCCCGCAGCCTGGGCATACGCAGGGGTAATCAGCATTCGGACGATCCTCGTGAGAACGGGGGGAAAGCCGGTCATGCCCTCAAGGCGACCGGTTTGGTCAAATTCGCGCGGACTATAGCGGCCATTGCCCCAATTGCAACGCTGCCAGACCGCCCTTTTGGCCACCTTGCGGCGGGTCCTCAGGCCCGATAAGGCTGCGTTCTCAGGAACTTCGGACATGCCCAAAAAACCAAGCAAAAGCCCGGCCGGCAAAGGCCCCCGTACCCCTGCCAGGCCGCCTTCCGGCGTCGCGGCAAAACGTCCCAAGGCGGCCTCGAACGCGGCCTCCAAGGCAACTCTCAAGGCAATTCTTAAGTCTGCCCCAGACCTCTCGCAGGAGCGCATCGTCCGCGCGCTGGAGAGCATTGCGGCTCACCTCGCGGCCCAGGGCAGCCCAACCCTCGAACCCGAGTCGTTCGAGCGGGCGGATGCCTATGTCTGGCACCCCGACGGCCGCCTTGCAGCAGTGCCGCGGGTCAGCCGCGTCGAGCTGTTCCTGCTGAAGGGCGTCGACCGGATGCGCGACATCCTAATGGAGAACACCGAGCGCTTCGCCAATGGCCTGCCCGCCAACAACGCCCTGCTCTGGGGCGCCCGCGGCATGGGCAAGTCATCGCTGGTGAAGGCGGCGCATGCCAGCATCAACGCGGAGCGCAAACCGGCCGACAAGCTGAAGCTGATCGAGATCCATCGCGAGGACATCGAAAGCCTGCCCGCACTGATGGAGTGCTTGCGCGCCTCCTCGTTTCGCTTCATCGTGTTCTGCGACGATCTCTCCTTCGATGGCAATGATGCGTCCTACAAGTCGCTCAAGGCCGTGCTCGAAGGCGGCATCGAAGGCCGGCCCGAGAACGTCATCCTCTACGCGACCTCCAACCGCCGCCATCTGCTGGCGCGCGAGATGATCGAGAACGAGCGTTCGACCGCGATCAATCCCGGCGAAGCGGTCGAGGAGAAGGTCTCGCTGTCGGATCGCTTCGGCCTCTGGCTGGGTTTCCACCGTTGCAGCCAGGACGAATATCTCGCCATGGTGCGCGGCTATTGCAGCCATTTCGGCATCAAGGTCGACGACGAGGCGCTGGAGCGCGAGGCGCTCGAATGGTCGACCACGCGCGGCTCGCGCTCAGGCCGCGTTGCCTGGCAGTTCGTGCAGGAGCTGGCGGGCCGGCTCGGCGTGAAGCTGACCGTGAACTGAGCAAGTCGCCACATTCTCAATTGTCATCGCCCGCGAAATGTTTAGACCGGAGACATAGCTGACGCCTGTTCGGACACATCACTGACAGTTTGGTCTTTGGTCAAGTCGATTGATGCGACCTGCCAGCTGGCAAAGAAGATTCCGTAACGACCGTCTCGGTCGAGTGGCCTGACGGCCAGTTGCTCGCCGCAGAAGGCTTGAGGAACTTTCCACATTCGCCCTTTGAAGGCGATGTAGCTCCGCGTCGAGGAGACGGTGCGAACGATCTCCCCTGCGTCGTATTGGACCTTTGGCACACGTTCCGGCATGGCGCGAGAACTCGGCCGGTAGCGATCGGCGGGGATACCCATGCCGAGGCTGTCATGTGGCCGCTCCAGATTGTAGATCGTGCGCCAATTGTCGAGGGCGCGCTGAACTTCAGCCAAGGTGCGGAACGTGCGCAGGGCGAACACTTGCGCTTTCAAGCTGCGATGGAAGCGTTCGTTCTTGCCTCTGCCCTGCGGATGACGCGGCCTGGCATGGACCACCCTGACGCCGAGCTTGAGCAGCCACACCTTCAGCGCGGTCCAGCGAGCACCGGAGGTGTCGCCCCAGGGGGAGCCGTTATCGAGGTAGAAGGCCTCCGGCAGCCCATAGCATCGGAAGGTGTCAGTCAGATGCTTCTGCACGTCAGGACGCTGCTCGTTGGCGCATGCCTTAAGGCACAAGGCATAGCGCGAATGGTCATCGACCATGGTGAGCGGATGGCAACGCCTCCCGTCGGTAAGCGGCGTGTGGCCCTTGAAATCCATCTGCCAGAGCTGATTGGGTGCGTCCTTTTCGAACCGGTGGCCTGAAGGGCTCGGCGCGGCCTTTTGGCTCGGCTTGATCCGCTCGTTCCGGCACAGGATCTGATGCACCGTGGAGGGCACCGGCACGGTCGGGCCTTCGCGCTTCAGGCAATGGGCAATCTTGCGCGCTCCCCAGGCCGGATGCTTGTCACGCATGGCAAGAACCCGCGCCTCGATCTCAGGCACGCTCCGCTTGGGCATCCTCTGAGGCCGGCGGGACTGATCCGCCAGTTCATGGTCTCCAGCCTGCCAACGCTTCAGCCATTTGTAACCCACATCAGGACTGATCCCGAACCGCCGACACAACTCCCGCCGGTTCGCTCCTTCCTGCAAAGCAAGCCGCACAAACTCGCGTCGCTGATCCATTACCGACACCTCGTTCCAGGGCATGGACGGCCTCCCGAATCGACCACTCCAGCCATTTTGATGTGTCAGCTATGTCTCCGAACACCTGTCAGTGATCTGTCCGGTCTAAACAGAAAGCGGGCGATCCAGTATTCCAGAGACCTTTGTGATCGACCGAGAGGCCGCAGCATACTGGGTGTCGGGCGACAACCCCCTTATTGCGGCGGCTATTTAGGCCTCACGCCCCGTTCAGGAATTGAAGAGGATCAACCGGGCTCGATCCCTTGCGGATCTCGAAGTGGAGCTGCGGCGACGCCACCTCCCCGGATTGACCCGACTTGGCAATGATCTGACCGCGCTTGATGGTATCGCCGCGCTTCACCAGCAGCTCACTCGCATGGGCATATGCCGTGACGTAGCCGTTGGAGTGCCGAACGAGGACGAGATTGCCGTAACCTTTCAGCTCATTGCCGGAATAGGCGACGACGCCGTCTTCAGCCGCCTTCACCGGCGTCCCCTCGGGCACCGCAAGGTTGATGCCGTCATTGGACTTGCCATTGGTTTTGGCACCATAGCTCGTGACCACTTTGCCGCGCACCGGCCAGCGGAAGGTCGGCAGCGAGCCGGTGGCCTCCGCAGCCTTCGCCGGCGTCTCGGCGGCCTTCTCTTCGACATTGGCCGTGGCTTGGGCGAGGCGCGCACTCTGCACGGGCGCGGCGGCAGCGGTCATCTTGGTGGCGGGCGCCGGAGCGGCCGCGACGGGCTGGAGCGCTCCTGCAACCGGGGCGGCCGCGACTGGAGTCGCAGCAGCCGGCGCCGCGACGGCGGCGGCCTTGGCACCGGGCACGGTCAGCTTGGTGCCGAGCTTGAGCTTGGCCGAGGGCTCGAGACCATTGGCGCGCGCCAGCTCGGCCGCGGAGATGTGGTTCTTGCGGGCGATGCTGGCGAGCGTGTCGCCGCGATTGACGAAGTGCGTGCTCGGCGGCGCAGCGACAACGGCAACCGGCTTCGTCGCAGGCGCCGCCGCGACGGGAGCCATCGCGGGCGCAGCGGCCGTGCCCGCATGCGGAATGATCAGCTGCTGGCCGGGCGAGAGCGTACGCGGTCCCTTGTAGCCGTTGGCGGCGAGGATCGCCTGCGGGGTGACATGATAGCGCTTGGCGAGCACGTCGAGCGTGTCGCTGGTGCCGACGATGATCTTGGTGCCGCCAGCCGGTTGGGCCGCTGCAACGGAGCGCGGCGGCACGGTCGCCGTCGTCTCGAGATGCGGCTGCGCCGGCGCCGCAAAGGAGCCGACGCCGCGCCCGCCGCCGGACACTCCGCCGCCAGAGGCGACGGGATAGGATTGCGGGGCGGACACCGCCGGCGGCGGCAGGGGTTGGGACTGGTAGGAGCCAGGCTGCGTCTGCGGCCGCGCATATTGCGGCAGCTCACGTTGCGGCGGTGGCGCCTGCTGCACCGAGCCAGTGGATTCCGAGGCGAAAGGATTGGAGAAATTCGATTGGGACAGCCGCGACGACATGTCGGCGCTGCACCCCGCAAAACTGATGGAGATCAGCGCCAGCACCGCGACCTGCGGCACGCGGCGCGAGTAAAGCAACTCGGCGACAGCGGACATGGTTACTCACTCGTACGCAACAGAACTGGTGTTTTAAGTAAACACGCGCCGAGTAAATAACGGCTTAACCCTCCCAATAAGATGTTGGTGGCGCAGCCAATCCGGAGTTCTACAGCTCCCGCGCCACGCCAGGCAGCGCCGGTACGAAGCGGACCTCAACGAGTTCCTTGCGCTCGATCCCCGCCTCGGTCCGGCTGAGGCGAGTCAGCGTCTGCACCCCCTGATGCGGTCCGACCGGTGCGATCAGGATGCCTCCGACATCCAGCCGCTCGATCAGGTTCTCTGGAATTTGCTCCATCGCGGCGGTGACGATGATGCGGTCGAACGGGCCGATATTGGCCGGCAAATTGAGGCCGTCGCCCAGCATCACCTCGACATTGTGGCAGCCGAGCTCTTCGAGCCTGGTGCGTGCGGTGTCCGCGAGCTTGCGGTAGCGCTCGACCGTGAGTACCTGCCCTGCGAGCCGCGACAGCACGGCGGCCTGATAACCGGAGCCGGTGCCGATCTCGAGCACGCGGTGCCGCTTCTGGAGCTGGAGCTGTTCGGTCATGTAGGCGACGACGAAGGGCTGGCTGATGGTCTGCCCGCAGGCGATCGGCAGCGCACTGTCGCGATAGGCGCCGTCGCGGTCGGCGTCGTCGACGAACAGCTCGCGGAGCACCTCCTCCATAGTCCGCAGCACGGCTTGATTGCTGATGCCCCGGCGCCTCAGCGTGAGCTGAAACATCATCTTTTCCGGCGGAGGTTGATGGCTGGTCATCGTTGCCAGTGCTGTCTTGTCAGGCCCGTTCGGGCCAACCCGGGCGCGAGAATCTTGTTCCTTGGCCGGGAACTCATGCTACCATTCGGCTGGATATTTGATCGCGGATTGGCGTGCAACAACCAGTCGTGATCGCCATCTTCAGGCGCCCGTTCGTCAAAACGCGCATTGCGTCGATTCATGTTATCTGCGAACGTTTTTGGCAATGGGCAAGGACTCAATCATGACCGCGACGGGGCTTTCCGGCCGCTCTGTATTCCTCGTCGAGGACGAGGTGATGATCAGGATGATGGTTGCGGACATGCTCGAAGAGCTCGGCTACAAGGTCGCAGCCGAAGCCGGCGATATCACCGAGGCCATGCGGCTCGCCCAGGCGACCGAGTTCGACATCGCCATTCTCGACGTCAACGTCAACGGCAAGGTCATTTCTCCGGTTGCCGACGTGATCAAGGCGAAAGGCTGCCCGTTCATCTTCGCCACCGGCTACGGCTCCTCCGGCCTGCCCGAACAGTACCGCGATCGGCCGGCGCTCCAGAAGCCGTTCCAGCTCGACGCGCTCGGCAAGACCATCGAAGCCGCGCTTCGCGGCGGCTAGGCGCTACTTCAGCGTCGCGCTCAATTCTTCTGAAAACGCTTCGTTGGTGCGATCGAGCCTGAGCGGCGTGACCGAGACGTAGCGCTCGCGAAGTGCTGCGAGATCGGTGCCGTCTGCGGGCGTGTCCATCATCGCCGTGCGCTCGAAGCCGATCCAGAAATAGGGATTGCCGCGGCCGTCCCTGCGCTCGTCGATCCTGAGGAAGCCGAGATTGCGCTTGCCCTGACGCGTGACGCGGATGCCGAGCACATCCTCCGGCGCACACGACGGGAAGTTGACGTTGATCACCGTGTCCTTCGGAATGCCGGCGGCGATCACCTTGCGCAGGATGTCGGGCCCGAACTTGAGGGCGGTGTCCCACGGCGGCCGCTCGCGGGTTTCGACGCTGAATTCCTGCGACAGCGCGAATGAAGGCAGCCCCAGGATGGTGCCCTCCAGCGCGCCGGCGATGGTGCCGGAATAGACCACGTCCTCGGCGACGTTACGCCCCTTGTTGACGCCCGAGAGCACGACGTCCGGCAATTTTGGCCCGAGGATGTGGCGCGCGCCCATGATGACGCAGTCGGTCGGCGTGCCGCGCACGGCGAAGTGCCGCGGCCCGACCTCGCGCAGGCGCAGCGGATCGTTCAGCGACAGGGAATGCGATACGCCGGACTGGTCGAGCTCCGGTGCCACGACCCAGACGTCGTCCGACAAGGCGCGCGCGATCTCCTCCACGACCTTGAGCCCGGGGGCGTGGATGCCGTCGTCATTGGTGCAGAGAATACGCATGCGAAAGGTCGATTCCAGAAAGCGGGTCTGAGCCGTCTTATCCGGCTATGCCCAATCAGGCAAACCGGCCGGTTGGGCCCGGCGGCCAGGTTCCGGCTTCATTCTGCTACCGGCGGATGCGCCATTGCGGCAGAAAACGCGCCAGCCGGCCCTCGGTACGCAGCTGCATCGCCGGCACAACGGGGCTCACGGCGGGAGTCTCGATGACGCCGAGCGCCACCAGCTGCGCGACGAACGGCTCGGACGCCGGCGCCTGCGGGAAGCGTTCGCGCGCCACGGCCAGCGCCTTGTCGAAATCCGCAGTATTGACTCCAGGCTTGGCCCGCCGGCTACCCACGAGATCGTCGTCCCAGAGCCGCGCGATCTCGATGTCGAGCGCGCCGCGCAAGCGCTGATCGACGGCCTGGATGCCGGCACCCGTCACCGCCCATTGTCGGCCGACCCAGAAGATGTCGCGGTGCAAGGCCATGAAGGGTAGGTTCGCGTTGCGGGGCCGGCAGGATAGCCGGCCGGGCGATCTTCGCAACCCTAGTCGCGCGCGATCACCTTCAGCCCGCCCATATAGGGCTGGAGCACACTGGGAATCGCGATCGAGCCGTCCTCCTGCTGATAGGTCTCCATCACCGCGATCAGCGCGCGGCCGACCGCGGTGCCGGAGCCGTTCAGCGTGTGCACGAAGCGCGGCTTGCCGTCCGGCCCGCGCGAGCGCGCATCCATGCGCCGCGCCTGAAAGTCGCCGCAGACCGAGCAGCTCGAGATCTCGCGGAACATGCCGCCGTCGCCCTGCCCGGGCATCCAGACCTCGATGTCATAGGTTTTCTGCGACGAAAATCCCATATCTCCTGCGCAGAGCGTCATCACGCGATAATGCAGGTCGAGCTTCTGCAACACCTGCTCGGCGCAGGACAGCATCCGCTCCAGCTCGTCCTTGCTGGTCTCGGGCGTCGTGATCGAGACCAGCTCGACCTTGGTGAACTGATGCTGGCGGATCATGCCGCGGGTGTCGCGCCCGGCGGCGCCCGCCTCGGCGCGGAAGCACGGCGTGAGCGCGGTGAGGCGCATCGGTAATTGCTTTTCGTCGAGAATGGATTCGCGCGCGAGGTTGGTGAGCGACACTTCTGCGGTCGGGATCAGACCGAGGCGCTCGGTCTTCAGCCGCTCATGGTCGGGCGCAGCCAGCAGTTCGCCCTTGATCGCCCAGAACTGATCGTCCTCGAATTTCGGCAGCTGCCCGGTGCCGAACATCACCTCGTTGCGCACCAGAAGCGGCGGATTGATTTCGGTGTAGCCGTGCTCGGTGGTGTGCAGGTCGAGCATGAACTGGCCGATGGCGCGTTCGAGTCGCGCCAGCCCCTTCTTCAGCACGACGAAACGCGCCCCGGAGAGTTTTGCCGCCGCCTCGAAATCCATGTAGCCGAGCGCGGTGCCGAGATCGTCATGCAGCTTCGGGGCAAATGCGTAGTTGCGCTTGTTGCCGAATACGTGGTGCTGCACGTTGCCGCGCTCGTCGACACCGTCGGGCACGTCATCGAACGGAATGTTCGGAATCGCCGACAGCTCTTTCGTCAGCTCCTCGTCGGCAGCCTTGGCCGCGGCTTCGAGCTGCGGCATCGTCGTCTTGAGCTCGGCCACTTCAGCCATCAGCTTGGCAGCGCGCGCCTCGTCCTTGGCTTTCTTGGCATCGCCAATTTCTTTCGAGGCCGCGTTGCGTCGTGCCTGCGCCTGCTCCGACGCCAGGATCGCCGCGCGCCGCTTCTCGTCAATCGCGAGCAGCGAGGCCGACATCGGCTTCAGGCCGCGCCGTGCGAGGCCGGCGTCGAAGGCTTGCGGATTGTCGCGGATCGATTTGATGTCGTGCATGGCTGTCTTCCCGTCATGGCCGGTTTATCCCGGCCATCCACGTATCTGCAGCCTTAGATCAAGTCGTGGATGCCCGGGTCAAGCCCGGGCATGACGAATCATGGGCTAAGCGACGCTATGATAAAGCGAAAGTGCCCCTACTCCGCCGGCTTGGCCGGCGTCGACACGTCGGTGCCCGTGGCGGCCTGCGAGGCCGCCGCTTTCTTCTCCACCATCGCCACCGCGATGATCGAGCCCTCGTAGAGCGCCAGCAAGGGGATCGCCAGCGAGCACTGACTTAGCACGTCAGGCGGCGTCAGCACGGCCGCGATGACGAAGGCGATGACGATGAAATAGCGGCGCTTCTCGCGCAGCATCTTCGAGGTGACGATCCCGATCCGCCCGAGCAGCGTCAGGATCACCGGAAGCTGGAAGGCGATGCCGAAGGCGAAGATCAGCGACATCATCAGCGAGAGATATTCGCCGACTTTGGGCAAGAGCTGGATCTGCGCGGTCTCGTCGCTGCCGGCCTGCTGCATGCCGAGCGAGAAGCGGACCAGCATCGGCAGGACGACGAAATAGACCAGCGCTGCACCCAGCACGAAGAAAAACGGGGTTGCGACCAGATACGGCAGGAAGGCCTGCTTCTCGTGCTTGTAGAGACCGGGCGCCACGAACTTGTAGATCTGCGTCGCGACGATCGGGAACGAAATGAAGCCGGCGCCGAACAGCGCGAGCTTGAGCTGAGTGATGAAATATTCCAGCAGCGCCGTGTAGATGAATTTGGAATTCTCGGGGCCCGCGACCCACACGAACGGCCAGACCAGCACGTTGTAGATCTGCTTGGCGAAGAAGAAGCAGAAGATGAAGGCAACGCCGAATCCGAGCAGCGCCTTGATCAGCCGCGACCGCAGCTCGATCAGATGGTCCATCAAAGGGGCTTTGCTGGCCTCGATATCGGCGTCGGTCATGACGCTTTGACGTCCTTGATCGCCTCGGATGGCAAGGTGTCTTGCGCGACCTGGGCCTGCTTGACCTCACGGGTGATCGCAAGCGGCTCGTTCGCTGCTGCATGCGCCTCGGCTTCCATGAAGGTCGCGGGCGTCGGCGCTTCCGGTGTCGTTGGCGTTACCGGCGCTTCACTCGACGTCGCCGGCGCTTCACTTGAAGTCGCCGCCGGTTCGACGGCGCCACTGGCTGGCGTCTCGGCCGGCTTGTCGAGCGCATCGACGCGTAGCGCGTCGCTGACATCCTTCTGAAGCGAAGTCAGAGGATTGAAGCCGGTCGCGGCTTCCTTGACCTCGTCGAAACTCTTCTTGAGGTCGGCCATCTCGGCCTCGCGCATCGCTTCCTGGAACTGGCCCTGGAATTCGGCGGCCATCTTGCGGGCCTTGCCCATCCACTGCCCAACCATGCGCAGCACGCCCGGCAGCTCCTTCGGGCCGATGGCGATCAGGGCCACGACCCCGATGAGGACCAGTTCACTCCAGCCGATGTCGAACATGAGGTCTTCCGTTCACGCCAGCCGCAACCGGCCCAATCCATTGCGCGCAGGATCGGGGCCGCTACCCGCGTTCTCGCGTGCTCTCCGGCTCAGACGGCCTTGCTGCCGACGTCGGACCGTGCCGCGGTCGGTGCGGCATTGTTGTGCTCGATGGACTTGGCCGGCTCGGGCTTGTCGGCGGGCTTGTCGTCGTCCTGCATGCCCTTCTTGAACGCCTTGATGCCCTGCGCCACGTCGCCCATCAGATCCGAAATCTTACCGCGGCCGAACAGCAGCAGGACCACTGCGATCACCAAGATCCAGTGCCAAATGCTGAGTGAACCCATCCTGCAACCCTCCAACGCGCATGTGCCGGGGACCCGGCCGATCTTTACCGAAACCTAGGCTTGGCGGGTGTCAAAAACAAGGACCAAGGCAGCGCCAATTCGCTGTCGGCGCTACGTAAATTTGCTAGTGTTAACCCGTCGCAGGGCCCGTACACGGACGGGCATCACTCCTGGCCGCCAGCTTGGCTGCCACCCTCATCGCCGCTTTCCGGCGTCTCCGGCTCGACCGCGGGCGCCAGCGCCAGATCGAGGTGCTCGCCCGGTTCCAACGGATCCTCGTCCTCACGCAGCGTCGGGTCGTCCGACGGCGTCGGCACGCTGAATCCGGTCGGCAGGCGCGAATCCAGCAGGCCAGTGCCCTTGAGCTCTTCGAGGCCCGGCAGGTCGCCGAGCTGTTCCAAAGTAAACTGCGACAGGAACTCCTCGGTGGTGCCGAAGGTCAGCGGGCGACCGGGCGTCTTGCGCCGGCCGCGCGGCTTGATCCAGCCGGTCTCCAGCAGCACATCCAACGTGCCCTTCGAGGTGACGACGCCGCGGATCTCCTCGATCTCGGCGCGCGTCACCGGCTGGTGATAGGCGATGATCGCCAGCACCTCGATCGCCGCACGCGACAGACGCCGGGTCTCGGTGCTCTCCCGCGTCATCAGCCAGGCGAGATCGCCGGCGGTGCGGAAGGTCCATTTGTTGGCGACGCGTACGAGGTTCACGCCACGCGACGCATAGTCGGCCTGCAGCTGCTCAAGCGCGGCCTTGACGTCCACACCGTCTGGCATCCGCTTGGCCAGCGTCGCGGTATCCAGCGGTTCACTCGAGGCAAACAGGAGCGCTTCCAGCAGCCGCAATTCCTCCGGCCGTGCCTGGGATTCGTTCTCCATCGGCTCGGCCTCTTCTACCCGCGCTTCAGCCAGGCTTGCCATGGCAGATCCTCCTTCTTGCACTTAACCGACCGGCGCATCGGGCGCAGGAGCTGCGTCCGGAACCGGTTTAGGACGCCCCTTCCGGAAATAGATGGGCGCAAACGCCTCTTTCTGGTTCAGCTCGAGCTGACCTTCGCGCACCAGTTCGAGCGCGGCGGCGAAGCTCGAAGCGAACACCGTCGCGCGCTGCGTCGGATCGGCGACATGCCGGATCAGGAAGTCGTCGAGAACGCCCCAATCATCCTGTTCGCTGATGCTGCCGACCAGCCGTTCCAGCGTGGCGCGCGCTTCGGCGAGCGACCACACCGTACGCTTGGCCAGATGCACGCTCGCCAGCACGCGCGATTGGCGCTGCGCGGCATAGGCGGTGAGCAGGTCGTACAGCGTCGCCGTGTATTTCGGATGCTTGATCTCGGCGATGTGCTCGGGCTCGCCGCGCGGAAAGATGTCGCGCTGCAATTGCGGCCTGTTCATCAGCCGATTGGCGGCTTCGCGAATGGCTTCCAGCCGGCGCAGGCGGTTGGCGAGCGCAGTCGCCATCTGCTCCGCGCTCGGGCCTTCCGCACTCGGCGGCTCCGGCAGCAGCAGGCGCGACTTTAGGAAGGCGAGCCAGGCCGCCATCACGAGATAGTCAGCAGCGAGCTCCAGCCGGATTTTCCGCGCAGCCTCGATGAAGTGGAGGTACTGGTCGGCCAGCGCCAGAATCGAAATCTTGGCGAGGTCGACCTTCTGCTGCCGCGCCAGTGCGAGCAACAGGTCGAGCGGGCCCTCATAACCTTCGACGTCCACGACCAACGCCGGCTCACCCTCGGCAAGCTCTGCGGGCCGCCCGGTTTCGAAGGATAGGATTTCTGCGGTCATGCGGATGCCGTGTTTGCCCGTGCGATCAATGCGTCCAGTTCTGCGCGTGCGGCCGCCCGGTCCAGCGGCTGCGGCGGCTTGCGTGCGGCGAGCGCGGCTTTCGCCCGCTCCAGTGCTCTGCCGGACAGTTCGGGTGTCTGGCGGGCGACGTCGCGCATCTCCTCGATGTTGCCGTTGCAATGCAGGGCCACGTCGCAGCCAGCCGCGAAGATGGCGCGGGTCCGCTCGGCGATATTCCCCGACAGCGCGTTCATCGACACGTCATCACTCATTAACAAACCCTGGAACCCGATTGTGCCGCGAATCACGTCAGCAATCATTGTCGCAGATGTCGTCGCCGGTTGGGCGGCGTCGATCGCGCTAAACACAACATGTGCAGTCATGGCCATCGGCAGGTCCGACAGCGGCTTGAACGCGGCGAAATCGGAACGTTCCAGCTCGTCCCGCGGCGTGTCGACCGTCGGCAGCTTGAAATGGGTGTCGGCAGTGGCGCGGCCATGACCGGGAATGTGCTTGAGAACCGGCAGCACGCCGCCCTGCTCCAGCCCCTCGGTGACCGCGCGCGCAATCGCGGCAACCTTGCCCGGCTCCGTGCCATAAGCCCGGTTGCCGATAACGGCATCCGCACCCGGCACCGGCACGTCAGCGAGCGGCAGGCAATCCACGGTAATGTCGAGATCGGCGAGATCGGCCGCGATCAGGCGGGCGCTCAGGCGCGCCGCAGTGAGCCCGAGCGCCGAATCAGTGTCGTACAGATTCGCGAATACGGCTCCCGGCGGATAGAGCGGCCAGTGCGGCGGCCCTAGCCGCTGCACCCGTCCGCCCTCCTGATCGATCAGGACGGGCGCGTCGGCAGCACCCGCCACCGCCCGCAATTCCGCAACCAATGCAGCAACTTGAGCCGGTGTCGCGATATTGCGCTTGAAGAGGATGAAGCCCCATGGACGTTCGGCACGGATAAACTCCCGCTCGGCGGCGGTCAGTTCCGTTCCGGTTACGCCGGTAATGAAGGCCCGCGTGCTCATAACGGCCGATTAACCTTGCCCCGCGAGGGGGTCAAGGAAACGGCCGTTAATTCCTCTGGACGAAGCAGGCGGACAGGCCTGCGGACTTGAGGCTGTTGCATGCCTGCGTCGCCTCCTCGGCCGAGCCATAGGGACCGGCGAAGGCGCGGTAGACGATGCCTTTGCCCTTGTCGGTGAGATCGACGCGCTTGATCACCGGCGAACGGGACCCGAGCACACTGCCGTACTTGCTCTGAAGCACCCGATAGGACGCGGCGGCGCTGTCCTCGCTCTGCTGCGAGGAGACCTGCACGATGTAGCCGCCACCGCTGCTGGCGGGCGCAATTTGCGTCGGGTTGGTCGCAGCCATCCGCTGCGGAGGCTCGGCGGTCGGTCCCGCTTGCGGCGCGAGCGACAAAGGCTGGTTGGCGCTGGCATTGGCCGACGTCGGCGGATTGCGCGCCGCGATTGGCGCAGGCGGCGCGGCAACAGGTTTTGGCGCACTTGCCGGCTTGGCTGCTGCAGCCGATTGCGGCGTAGCGCTATCGGTCTGATCACCCTTCACAACCACCGTCCTGATCGAGCGCGGCGAATTGTTCGGCAGCGTGCCGTTGCTCGGGGCCGCCCCCGCGCTCGGCGGCGGCACCATCGACGGCGACACGCTCGCCACCGACGGAGGATTCGCATTCTGGTTCAGCGGCGGGAACACCACGCGGGGACCAGCCGCTCGGGCGTTGACGTCGACAGGCGCTTCCTCCCGCGGCACGATCTTCTCGGTGCCGTCACCGCTCACCATGCGATCCGGCACCTTGGCGGAGGAGTCCGTCGGCGCCGGCACGATCTTGGTCGGTGTGTTGTCGGCCTTGATGATCGGCGGCTCGCCGCTGCGGGGCGAGCCCGCATAGGTCTTGTAGGCGAAGGCAGCACCAGTGCCGACCACGGCAAGCGCTAGGATCGCCGCGACTGTCATCATGCCGCCGCGCTGCTTCTTCGGCTCGTCAAGTTCGGCCTCAGGATAGTCGCTCTGGTAGGCGTAAGGATCGTCGGGGTAGGCCGGATCGCGCTGGTAGTCCTGCTCGCCTGTCTCGAGCCGGCCATAGAGCGCATCATCATAGCGCGACGGATCGGGCTGCGCGTACGGCTCCTGATAGGCCTGATCCTGATAGGCCCGATCCTGATAAGCCTGAGCGTGCTGCTGGTGGGCCTGATCCTGATAGGCTTGAGCTTGATAAGCGTGATCCTGAGGGGCGTGCGATTGATGAAAGTTCGGCTCAGGCGCAGCTGCAGTCGGCTGGGCCGAATAGCGATGCAGCGGATGAACCGGGTTTACGGAGACGGAATAGTCAGGCTCCGGCGCGGGTGTCGGCTGCGGCTGTACATTGGCGCGCCGCATCCATGAGGGCGGCCCGGGCGGCGGCGAGGCCTGCTCGGCATAATCCTGGCGATCATCGTCCTGGCGATAATCGTCTTCTCGATAACTCTGGGCGGGCGCTGCCGTCGGGCGTGCGGTCGGCGGCGACTGCGCTGCGAACGGATCGGTCTGTCCGATCAGACGGGCGAGCTCGGCCAAGGGATCATTTTCCGCCTTCCCATGCTGCTCGCTACCGCGACCATAGTGATCGGAGGGAAACGGTCTGTCCTGATATCGTTCGGCCATCGTGATGATGCGTCCCTTCGGGAAAGCCGCGCACCCCTCGACCAAGGCACGGCTTTCGACCCACAAGGCTTTTAACCAAGTCTAAGCGATCCGGCTTCTGCCGGTTACCCCCGAATTCCTCTTAAGTAGTTCGCCCCAAACTACCGCATCTCATCCGGGGCATGGACGCCGAGGATGGCGAGGCCCGATGCCAGGACTGAGACGACGCCCTGGACCATGGCCAGCCGCGCCTTCGTAAGATCTGCATCATTATTGATAATGAAGCGTAAATAGGGCAAATCGCGCCCCTTCGTCCAAAGTGCATGAAATTCGCTGGCTAAATCATAGAGATAAAAGGCAATTCGGTGCGGTTCGTGGGCCGCGGCGGCAGCTTCCAGCATCCGCGGAAAAATTGCGAGGCGCTTGAGAAGATCGAGTTCGACCGGGTCCGACAATCGTTCCACGGCCGACTCACTGAGCCAAGCGATCCGCGCGCCGGTATCCTCCGGCAGTTCCGGGAATACCTCAGCCCGCGCATTGCGGAAGATCGAATGGCCGCGGGCGTGACCGTACTGGACGTAGAACACCGGGTTGTCGCGCGACTGTTCCATGACCTTGGCGAGATCGAAGTCGAGCACGGCATCGTTCTTGCGGTAGAGCATCATGAAACGGACGGCATCCTGGCCGACCTCATCTACCACCTCACGCAAGGTGACGAAGTCTCCGCTCCGCTTCGACATTTTCACCGGCTCGCCGCTGCGCAGCAACTTCACGAGTTGCACGATCTTGACATCGAGCGCGCCCTTGCCGGAGGTCGTCGCCTTTACCGCCGCCTGCATCCGTTTGATGTAGCCGCCATGGTCGGCGCCCCAGACGTCGATCATCTCTGCAAAACCACGGTCGAACTTGTTCTTGTGGTAGGCGATGTCGGAGGCGAAGTAGGTGTAGGAATTGTCCGACTTGATCAGCGGCCGATCGACGTCGTCGCCGTAGGCAGTCGCCTTGAACAGCAACTGCTCGCGGTCTTCCCAATCCTCGACCGGCGCGCCCTTCGGCGGCGGCAGCCGTCCCTCGTAGATGTCGCCCTTGGCGCGCAGGAAATCGATGGTTTTGGCAACCTGGTTGTTGCCGTTCTCGATCAGCGAGCGCTCCGAGAAGAACACGTCGTGGCGGATGTTGAGCGCGGCGAGATCGTCCTTGATCTCCTCCATCATCATCGCGATCGCCTTGGCGCGCACCGTCGGCAGCCACTCGGCCTCGCTCATTCCGCGGAGCTTATCGCCATGCTCCTTCGCCAGCGCCGCGCCGACCGGCTTCAGATAGTCACCGGGATAGAGTCCTTCCGGAATCGCGCCGATGTCCTCACCGAGCGCCTCGCGATATCGCAGGAACGCGGAGCGTGCGAGCACGTCGACCTGGGCGCCGGCGTCGTTGATGTAATATTCGCGCGTGACGTCGTGGCCTGCGAACTGAAGCAGGCTCGCCAGGGCGTCACCGAACACGGCGCCGCGGCAATGGCCGACATGCATCGGTCCGGTCGGATTGGCCGAGACATATTCGACGTTGACCTTGGAGCCGCCGCGGACGCGGCCGTAATCGGCGCCCTCGCGCAGCACCGTGCGCAGCGCCTCGGCCCAGGCGGCAGGCTTCAGCGTCAGGTTGATGAAACCAGGGCCAGCGACGTCGGCCTTGGCGATCAGCGCATCGGCGCGCAGCCGCTCGGCGATCTGCTCGGCGAGATCGCGCGGCTTTGCCTTTGCCTCTTTCGCCAGCACCATCGCGGCGTTGGTCGCCATGTCGCCGTGGGAGGCATCGCGGGGCGGCTCAACCACCACGCGCGAGAAATCGATGCCCTCAGGCCAGTTGGCGTCCACGGCCAGCGTACGGCAGGCGGCGTGCACGCGCGCGAGCACGTCGGCGAACAGGTGCAGGGATGAGGACGCGTCGGGCATGGCCGCCGCCTAACGCAAATCCGGGGTCGAGTCAAAGAGCCGCTGGTGCTCGGTCAGGGCGAAACGGTCGGTCATTCCGGCAATGAAATTGCCGATCCGGCGGGCGCGGTCGCCCTCATTGTCTGCCTCCGCCCCCAACAGCCATTCCGGCGGCAGCTCGGCCGGCACCTTCAGGTACCTTGCAAACAGGTCGAACAGGATCTGCTCCGCCTCCGCCATCACCCGCATCACCCGCTTGTGGCGGTACATGTGCTGGTAGAGGAAGGCCTTGATGGCGGCCTCCTCCTCGGCGACCTCGGCGGGGAACGCGATCAGCGCCCGGCTCTGCTGGCGCACGTCCTGCGCCGATTGCGGCTTGACCGCCACAAGGTTCTTCTGCGCCTCGGCGAACACCGCACCGATCAGGTGCGAGATCAGTTCGCGCACCAGCTCGGCGCCGCGCCTGACATCTTCGAGATCGGGATAATGCGCCGAGGTCTCGGCGATGATCTCCGCCGTCAGCGGCATCAGCTTGAGATCGTCGAGCTGGAACAGGCCGGCTCGCAGACCGTCATCGATGTCGTGAGCGTCATAGGCAATGTCGTCGGCGATCGCGGCGACCTGCGCCTCGAGCGAGGCGAAGCTCCATAATTCGAGATCATGCGTCTTGATATAGTCGGCGATGCCGACGGGAACGCCGTGCTCGCGATAGCGTCCAATTGGCGCGCCGCTGCGATCGGTCAACGGGCCGTTGTGCTTGACGATGCCCTCCAGTGCTTCCCAGGTCAGGTTCAGCCCATCGAACTCGGGATAGCGGTGCTCCAGCGCAGCGACGACGCGGAGCGTCTGGGCGTTGTGATCGAAGCCGCCAAACTCCTTCAGGCAGGCGTCCAGCGCCCGCTCGCCGGCATGGCCGAACGGCGGATGGCCAAGATCATGGGCAAGCGCCAGGGTTTCGGTGAGATCCTCGTCCAGCCCGAGCTGCCGGGCCAGCGCACGGGCGATCTGGGCCACCTCGAGCGAATGGGTCAGCCGGGTGCGGTAGTGGTCGCCCTCGTGGAACACGAACACCTGGGTCTTGTACTTCAGGCGTCGGAACGCGGTGGAATGGATCACGCGGTCGCAATCGCGTCGGAACGGGCTGCGGGTCCGGCTCGGGGGCTCCGCGACCAGCCGGCCGCGGCTGCGCTCGGGGTCGCAAGCAAAGGGCGCGCGGGGGGCAGCCATTCCGACGGACACGGCGAATTTAGTCCCTATCCATTTGATTCTGCGTATGGTGGCACTTAACTATGTCGGGCGTGGGATACCAAATGAATTGGGCAATGAACTTGGTATGACCGTGGGACTATTGGAGACGAACGATGACGACTGCCGTGACCATCAGCGACCGGGCCGCACGCCGGATTGGGGAAATCCTCAAGGGCGAAGGGTCAGGCGCGATGCTGCGCATCTCCGTCGAGGGCGGCGGCTGCTCGGGTTTCCAGTACAAGTTCGACATCGACCGTGCCCGCACCGATGACGATCTCGTGATCGAGCAGGACAATGCCGTGGTGCTGGTCGATTCGGCCTCGCAGCCGTTCCTGGCGGGATCGCAGGTCGATTTCGTCGACGATCTGATCGGCGCCTCGTTCCGAGTCAACAATCCGAACGCGACTGCCTCGTGCGGCTGCGGCACCAGCTTCTCGATCTGAGCGCCTACGCGCCGGTGATCTGCCTTTCCTCGTCCGTCCACTCCACCTCGATCGGCATCAGCTCCGGCTGAAGCGGCGCATCCTCCGACATGACGTGGCCGTCCAGCGCACGTAGCAGGGCCGCGACCAGCGCAGGCTTGCGCAGCGGCTTGGGCAGAAAGTCCGACATGCCGGCCTCGCGGCAGATCCTGACGTCCTCGGGGAAGGCGTTGGCGGTGAGCGCGATGATTGGCAGGGCTTCGAAGCGCCCACCTTGCGCACGGATCGCGCGGGTTGCGGCAAGTCCGTCCATGTCGGGCATGCGCACGTCCATCAGCACGACATCGTAGTCGCCTTCAGAGGCTGCCGCGACGGCGTCGACGCCGTCAGTGACGACGCGCAGCTCAACATCGAATCCGCCGAGCATCTTGCTCACGACCATGCGGTTGACGGCGTCGTCCTCGGCGACCAGCACCTTCAGCGGCCGGTCGAGCCCGGCGATGCGAGCCTTGAGCTCGTCGGCGTCGTCGCGGCCGGCATCGTGGTCGGACGCCTCCGCCTGGCTCCAGGGCAACACCAGGGTGAAGCGGAAAGTCGAGCCCTCGCCCGGCATCGAGGTGACGCCGATCGTGCCGCCCATCTGTTCGATGATGCGCCGGGAAATCGCAAGGCCAAGGCCGGTGCCGCCGAAACGGCGGCTGATCGAGGCGTCCGCCTGGGCGAAGTCGCTGAAGAGCTGCCCGAGCTTATCGGGGGCGATGCCGATGCCGCTATCGGTCACCGCCCATTCGACGGTCGCCAGCAGATCGCGCCGCGCCTGGCAGGTGACCGAAACCCTCACCTCGCCTTCGTCGGTGAACTTCACCGCATTGGATACGAGGTTGAGCAGCACCTGGCGGATGCGCGCGGCGTCGCCGCGCAGCGTCGTCGGCAGGTTCGGATCGAGTTCGACCTTGACTGAAAGCCCCTTGCTCTTGGCGGCCGCGCGCGCCACGGACGCGGCGGTCTCGACCAGCGCCCGCGGCGCAAAGTCGATCGCTTCCAACGCGAAGCGGCCGGCCTCGAGCTTGGACAGATCGAGGATGTCATTGAGGATGCGCTGGAGATTGTCGCCGGACTCGCGGATCGTGGTGACGGCCTCGTGCTGCTCCGGATCGAGCTTTGTCTCCAGCAGCATGCTGGCAAGCCCGAGCACGCCGTTCATGGGCGTGCGGATCTCGTGGCTCATCACCGCCAGGAAGTCGGACTTGGCGCGGCTCTCGGCTTCGGCCTTCTCCGCGCGCCAGCGTTCGGTCACGTCGCGGCCGAAGCCGCGATAGCCGAGGAACTGGCCATCGCGGTCGTGGGCCGGCTTCGCCGTCAGCGACCACAGCCGCGCCTCGCCGCCGACGACGACCTTGATATTCATCTCATGCAGCGGCTCGGCCTGCTCCATCAGGCCGATGATGTTGTAGGCCGCGCTCTTGTCCTCGGGGCAGAGCATGTCGAGCACGTCGGCGAAGTGCGATCCCTTCAGGAGCGGAAGCGGCAGCTGCGCCACGTCAACGAAGCGCTGGGGCACGTCGACGAGATGCCCTTCGGCATCGGTCTGCCACAGCCAGTCGCTGGCGTTCTCCTGAAAGTCCTTCAGCAGCAGCGAAATGATCTCGGTCTGCCGCTCAAGCTCGAGCTGGGCCTTGAGATTGCCGAGGAAGAGGTTGCCGTGGGAGACGATGTTGCGCGCCATGAAGAATGCGAACAGCAGCAGGAACACCGCCGTCACAAGATACGGCCCGTCACCGCACAGCAGCATCGCACCGGCGCAGGCGATCGTCATAGTGGCGAGATAGATGAGGCCGGCACGGGGGAAGGTCGATAGCGTGAACGCGCCGCCCGACATCATGCCGACCATCAGGCAGGCCAGGATGAGCTGGCTGGTTGGCTCGATGCGGCTGAACAGCGCCAGCGGCAGCATGCCCCAGATCGCGGCGAGGAAGAACGCCTGCCGCAGCATCTGCCGCGCGGCACGCGGCGAGGCCTCCCGCGGATTTCGATGCGACCGCCGCCACGAACGGACCGCGAGCGAGGCGGTGGCGGCGAGCGTCATACCCCAGATCGCGAGGAAGTCGTTCCAGCCCCTGCCCCAGAACAGGATCAGCACGATGGCGACGCTGAGCATGGTGACGGCCATCGTCACCGGGATCAGCCGCGTCACCGCCTCGATCTGCTTGGCGCGGATGCGCCGCAGCTCGCGCTCGCTGAGATCGGCGGTCAGACCATCCTCGATCTCGAAGCCGCCGAGCCAATACAGCAACGCGCCGATCACGCCGTCGCGCGGCTCAGTTCGCGTCATGGATTTGTCCGGCCATCCCATCCGAGGCACCTTTTCGGCATCAATGACCCGTCGCGCGCTTAAGCCGGGTTAATTTTGTGGGAGATTCTGCGGCCGCCTTGACGGGCGCGTTTGCATTTTGTTCTAACGGTGGCCCCCGCCTGGAGCCCCTCCCAATGCCCATCAGAGTAGCCACCTGGAACGTGAACTCGGTCCGGCAGCGGATCGACCTGCTGCTGACCTGGCTGAAGGAGTGCCAGCCGGACATCGTCTGCCTCCAGGAGATCAAGTGCGTCGATGAGGCCTTCCCCCGGCTGGAGATCGAGGCGCTCGGCTACAACGTGGTCACGCACGGGCAGAAGACCTTCAATGGCGTCGCCCTGCTCTCCAAGCTCCGGTTCGACGAGACCAAATCGGGACTCGCCGGCGATGACGAGGATGCGCATGCCCGCTTTCTCGAAGGCGTGGTAACGCTCAAGCAGGGGGTCTTGCGCATCGCCTGCCTCTATCTGCCCAACGGCAATCCGGTCGGCACCGACAAATATCCCTATAAGCTCAAATGGATGTCGCGGCTTCTTGAATATTCGAAGGAACGCCTCAAGGAGGAGGTCCCGCTGATCCTCGCGGGCGATTTCAACGTCATCCCGCATGCCCGCGACGTCCACAACCCCGCCGCCTGGACCGAGGATGCCCTGTTCAAGACCGAGACGCGGGAGAGCTTTCAGTCCCTGCTCGGGCTCGGTCTGACCGATGCCTTGCGGGCGGTCACGGATGAGCCTGGGCTTTACACCTTCTGGGACTACCAGGCCGGGGCCTGGCAGAAGAACCAGGGCCTGCGCATCGACCATCTCCTGCTGTCGCCGCAGGCCAGCGACCGGCTCGCCAATGTCGGCATCGACAGCTATGTGCGCGGTTGGGAGAAGCCGTCGGACCACGTGCCAGTGTGGGCGGATCTCGATCTCGAGGCGGCTTAAGGCCGCCTCTGCAGATCATTCCCGGCGGCCCTGCACCCATTGCTCCAGCATTTGCAGGCACATGGCACGGTCGTCGTCGGAGGCCTTGGCGAAGGCGCGGTTGTAGCTTTCCTTGATCCAGGTCTCCTCGGCCCCGGCGCTGTCACGCGCCAGCGTCAGCCACATCAGGCCGCGCGCGGCCTGCCGCGGCAGGCGGTCGCCGTTGAACAGCATCTGGCCAAGCAGGGCCTGGGCCTGATGCTGGCCCTTTTGTGCGGCGAGGCCGAGCCAGCGCGCGCCGTAGCGGAAATCCTCGCGCGAGGCGTCCGGCGTCTTCAGGTACAAGCGGGCCAGATCATACTGCGCGTCCGCGTTGCCGAAATAAGACGCGGCATAAGAGAACATCTCCCGCGCCCGCTCCGGATCCGACTTGATCTTCGAGTTCGGGATGCCGCTGAGATAGTAGCGGCCGAGCGCGACGAAGGCGTTGGCCACGATCTGCGCCTGAGGCGCCGACGGGCTGTCCTCGGCATGCGCATTGGCGATGCGGCTGAAATATTCGAAGGCGCGCAGATCGTCCTGGGCGACGCCGTCGCCATTGGCGTACATGCGGCCGAGCTTCCACTGCGCGATGGGGTGGCCACCCTCGGCGGCATATTGCAGGGCGCTGAGCGAGGTTTCCTGGGTTACGACCGCCGGCGGAATTCTGGTGCGAACCGTATTCGCAGCGCCCGGCAAGGTGGTCACGACCGGGATGGTCGCGTCCTTGTTCACCGGCGCACCGTCGAAGGCGAGCGCCGGCGCGGCCAGCGCTATAGCCCCCAACACAAACGCAACTATGGCACGCCTAGATGTCCGCATAGCACTGTTTCTCGTGCGCGCCGCCCGGATGGGTCACCGCCCCCCCGAGCGCTGGTCCAACCTGCTGAGCGTACTTCCAGAGCGCACCCGACGTGTGGTTAGTCGCGCGAGGTGCCCATTTGGTCTTGCGCTGGGCGAGCTCCTGGTCGCTCAATTTTACGTTAAGGGTACCGGCGACGGCGTCGATCTCGATGATGTCGCCGTCCTCGAGCAGCCCGATCGGGCCGCCAATCGCGGCCTCGGGCCCGACATGACCAATGCAGAAGCCACGGGTCGCGCCGGAGAAGCGGCCGTCGGTGATGAGCGCGATCTTGCCGCCCATGCCCTGGCCGGTCAGCGCTGCGGTGGTCTGGAGCATTTCCCGCATGCCGGGACCGCCCTTCGGCCCCTCGTAGCGGATCACGATGACTTCGCCTTCGCGATAGGTGCGCTTCTGGACCGCCTCGAAAGCATCCTCCTCACGGTCGAAGCACCTGGCCGGACCGGTGAACCTGAGGTTGGACATTCCCGCGACTTTCACGATCGCACCTTCTGGCGCCAAATTGCCCTTCAGACCGACCACACCGCCCGTGACGGTGATGGGTTTGTCTGCCGGGTGCACCACGTCCTGGTGCGGATTCCATTTCACGCTCTTGAGGTTTTCGGCGATCGTTCGACCGGTGACGGTGAGGCAATCACCGTGAAGAAATCCGTTGTCGAGCAGCGTCTTCATCAGAAGCGGGATGCCACCAACTTCAAACATGTCTTTGGCGACATAACGGCCGCCCGGCTTCAAATCCGCGACATATGGTGTCTTTTTGAAGATTTCGGCGACGTCGAACAAGTCGAACTTGATGCCCGCCTCGTGCGCGATCGCCGGTAGGTGCAGCGCAGCATTGGTAGAGCCGCCGGACGCGGCGACCACGGCGGCCGCATTCTCCAGCGCCTTGCGGGTGACGATGTCGCGCGGCCGGATGTTGGAGGCGATCAGGTCCATCACCTTCTCGCCCGCGGTCATGCAGAAAGCGTCGCGGATTTCATAAGGTGCCGGCGCACCGGCCGAGTATGGCAGCGCAAGGCCGATCGCCTCGGAGACGGTCGCCATGGTGTTCGCGGTGAACTGCGCGCCGCAGGCACCCGCCGAGGGACAGGCCACGCGCTCGATCTCGTCAAGGTCCTCGTCCGACATGGCGCCGACCGAATGCTTGCCGACCGCTTCGAACATGTCCTGCACCGTGACCTGCTGGCCGCGGAAATTGCCGGGCAGGATCGAGCCGCCGTAAATGAAAATCGACGGCACGTTGAGGCGGACCATGGCCATCATCATGCCCGGCAGCGACTTGTCGCAGCCGGCGAGGCCGACGAGCGCATCATAGGCGTGACCGCGAACCGTCAACTCGACCGAGTCGGCGATGCATTCGCGCGACGGCAGCGAGGAGCGCATGCCGTCATGGCCCATGGCGATGCCGTCGGTGACGGTGATGGTGCAGAATTCGCGCGGAGTGCCGCCGGCGGATGCGACCCCTTTCTTCACCGCCTGTGCCTGACGCATCAAAGCGATGTTGCAGGGCGCAGCCTCGTTCCAGCACGAGGCGACGCCGACGAAAGGCTGGTGGATCTGCTCGGTAGTCAGACCCATCGCGTAGAAGTAGGAGCGATGAGGCGCGCGCGCAGGGCCTTCCGTCACATGACGGCTCGGCAGCTTCTGCTTGTCGATCTTCGCGCGCATTGCAAACCAGTTTCCCCGGTCAACCTTTTCAGACCCGAAAAATCAGAGCCAAGATTTGAATCGACCTTGGGATTTCCCGTCGCCGTCGAAGACTGCCCGCTACCCTTAAAACATTAGAGTGATTTTATTCATGTTCGGGTGTGGCTAAAAAGCGGCGACGACGCGAACGGCCGGTGATCAAAGTTAAATCCGGGGGAGTGTTGCGTGGATAGCACAATCGTGGCTCGGAAGACTCGGATAAGCCTACAGTGATACCTCGCGGCCATGCCCGATCTACAGCTTAAGCGGCGAAGAAGCCGCGCCCAGATTGGGCTCGTCACATGGCGCGCGGCTGCACTGAGTCGAGGACCCGCTTTGCCTGATCACGTCGGCGCACACCGCCGTCGCCGCATCGCAATGATGGATCAAGAGGCGATATCGTAACTCTCCGATGTGCTTTTCAACGCGCAGACACGCCTTCGCGTCCTCGCGGCGCGTTTCGCCCGAGCTTTGCTTGATCTCTCCACCCTCAAAGCCGAGAGGGCGCAGGGAAGGCCGGATGCTGACCTGGCACCCACGGTCCGCTGTGCGAAAGGCACACGCAGGAAAAACTGCACAGCGGCATACAGGTGAAGCCCAACACACGGCCTTCCCTGCGCAGTGGTTTGACGGCTTATGCCGTGCTCTCCTGGGAGCCGAATTCGTTCTGGCCTCCCTCACTCGCGCGAAAGTCGCGGACACCGCGCCGGTTGGCGCCAATGCCGCATCCGCAAGAGCTTGACCGTAGCAACGACGGCCAGGACCACACGGTTTTGCCGTACGCGCGGCTCGCCTGCGCCACAGGGTTCGACGGCGTTGTGCACCTTGCCATCGACATGCTGGCGAGACCTTTCAGCGCCGTCCGTCTGCGCGAAGCTTAAGGGCTCACGGAGAGCAATCCGCCCTGCCCCTGACTTATCGCGCCCGACGCTGCCGCGTCCACCGCAAGCCCAGCTCCGCGATCATCACGACACATGATCGCCCCTCTCGGATGAGCCGGGATGGGCGATACATATGTCATTTCCGAATTTCGGTAAAGCGGAATATTTTTGAACGCGCCGCTTGACACCAGGCAGGCCGAAATTGCCAGGTGTTTTGCCCGTCGGGATGTGCTCAGGCATTCCGCAGCGGGCGGATTAACGGATCGACCAGACGGACGATCTCGCAGGCGGCGACGAGGCCGGCGAGCCACACGGCACTGGTGAGCCCAATGCGCGTCACGATGGCAGCGGTGAAGGCGCCCTCTCCGCCGAGGACCGGCGTCGCGGCGAGCAGCGCGAGCTCATAGGCCGCATAGGCGGCAACAAGCGTGACGGCTAGCGCCAGCGGCGTGCGGCCCTGCGGCAGCGTACGCAGCACGGCGGACGAAACGGCGGTCGCCAGCAGCGCAGCCGCGCCGGTCGCAAAACCCCAGGCGATGGCACTGCCGTCGATGGGGTAATGCAGCGCGCCGAAGCCGACGGCCTGGTTCACGAGCCAGACGCCGGTGACGACGAGCAGTGCCGGCCGCAGCGGCAGCATCGCGGCCGCGACAACCGCGAAGGCCGCAAACGGCGTGGCGCAGGCGAGCGCGAAGCTTGCGAGCGCGCCTGACACCGTCAACAGCGCAAAACAGAACATCCGCGCAAGGCGCGGCGCGACGGGGTGAAGCCGGAAACGGTCGTTATGAGATGGCAGGATGAGAGCCATGGTGATCTCCAGACGGTCGTCTTACCACGTCTGGCGATGATTTACGATTTACGCAAGCCAGCACGATCAGGCTGGCGTTCTCTCGGAGCCGGTCCGGACCACGGCCCGTTCGCCGGCGTCGACGAGCTGGCCGATTCCGGTTCGGCCCATAAGCGCGCACCGGACGATGTTTTCAGCGACCGACCTCCGGAAGCCATAGTCCTCGCCATCGGGCCGACCGCGGCAGATCCGGTCCAACGCCAATTTCATGTTGATCCGTGTGCGGGTGTCGAAGTGCTCGCTGATCATTCGCCCGGCCTCGATGGGTTGATAATGGCCCAGAAACGCCCCGGCGGTGGGCCCGGTTCCAAATCGGAGATCAAGCTGCGAGTGCGTGGCGACTTACGTCCGCCCGCGCGGGCGCTGGGCTTGCGCCCACGCAACGGCGACGTCGCGTGACGGAACATCGATGCGCTTGATCGGCGTCAGTTCGCCGGAGGCGGAGACGATCGCGGTCTCCTCGCGGCGGCAGCGCGGGCACACGAAGCGGACTTCGTGGGGGGACGTCGACCAGCTTGAACGTTTGACGTTGGCAGCCATCGGCCAGGCGTCGCAATGCGAGCACGACACCAGGAACCGGCCGGGATCGAGCATACCCATTCCATCGAACTCCGCGTCCTGCCCGCTTCCTCAATGATTAATCCATGTGAATCGTTCCGGTGCCTAGGCACCGCCGGCCTTGGCGCGTCAGCGACTTTGGATCAGTGCGCCCCCTTAAGGGTGCAGGAGGTCGTGCAGGTCACCGTCGTGCCGCGATCGCATGCTTTGCAGGCGCTGACGCACTGGTTCATGTCGCGCGGATTGTAGCTGCTGTAGTTTCGCATCGGGCAGGTCGAGGCCGAGCCGGTGATATCCTGCTCCTGATTGCAGGCTGCCATCATGAGCGCGACTATGATCACTGCAACGAGGCGCATGGGATTGCCCGTCGAACATGGCAAGTGACACTCGCGGGGCACGCTGCATTGCAACGGATCCCGGCCTTCCCACCACGAACCGTCGCCGATCAGCGACGTCCGCATGCTGCGAGAATGCGCGCCAAATCTTAAGAACGGATTGCAGCCGGCCTCAGGCCGCGGCCCTGGTCGCGATCGCCTGCCGCGTATCCACCGCCAGCTGGCGGTACTGTTCTCCGAGATTCAGATAGAACTCGCGCTTGGCGCTGTCGGTCGCGAGCTTGGCGATCAGCTCGCATTCGGCGGTGAGCGTCTCGAACCGTTCGAGCCTGTCCTCAAGATGTGTCATCGGCGTGTCCCCATCAGACGCCTCAAGGACATCAAGCCTAAGCCCGGGAAATAGGTCACGGCGAACATCGTTATGAACTAGAATCGTTTTTTCCAGTCCGTGGCGAAGGACGGCAGGCACGCCTATTTCTGCTCCAGCCGCCAGGCGCCATCCCAACCGCCGTCGGGCGGGTTGACCTCGAACTGCGCGATGCGGCCGAGCAGCGTGTGCGAGGGACCGTCGCCCGGGACCGCTTCGAGCGCGGCGTTGAAGGCGGCGCGGGCGTCGTCGAAGCGCCGGGCGCGATAGGCGGAGAGACCTTCGGCATAGTGCGTGCGCAGGCTCGCTTGCGCATCGGTGAGTGCGCTGGCCCTGCCCATCACCTCGAAAACGGCTTGCGGTGCGCTCTGGCCCGCCACCGCGAGACGATCGATCTCGCGCAGCTCGAGGCGCGCGCCGATCGCCTCTGCCGTTGCTTGCGAGATCAGGATGCGGGTCCCATACGTCTTGTTGGCGGCCTCCAGCCGCGAGGCGAGGTTCACGGCGTCGCCCATCACGGTAAAGCTCATCATCAGCTCGGAGCCGATGCTGCCGGTCAGGACCTCGCCCGTGGCGATGCCGATGCGCAGATCGCAGGGCGCCGGCATGGCGCGGATGCCGAGCAGATCCGGCAGCTGCTTCTGGAGCGCGGGCACCTGATCGGCCATCTCGATGGCGGCAAGGCCGGCGAGCATCGCCTGCTCGTCCTCCTCGATGAAGGGCGGCCCCCAATAGGACATGATGGCGTCGCCGATATATTTGTCGATGATGCCGCGATTGCTGCGGATGTGGCCCGACATCACCGTGAAATAGTGGTTCATCACCTTGACGAGACCGCGCGGCGTCATGCCTTCGCTCATCGAGGTGAAGCCGCTCATGTCGCAGAACATGATGGTCATGACCCGACGCTGGCCCTCGATGGCGACCTCCGGCCGGTCAATCAGGCCCTGCACCACCTTGGGGTCGATATAGCGCCCGAAGGTCTCGCGGATGCGTTCGTTGTGGCGCAACTGCTCGATCATGCGGTTGAAGGCCGCGGCAAGCTCGCCGATCTCGTCCTGCGTGGAGACGGCGATCGGCTTGTCGAACCGACCCGCCTCGACCTCCCGGGTGCCAGCGAGCAGCAGTCGCACCGGGCGCGTGATGCCGCTACTCACGAGCAGCGCAAAGGCAAATCCGACGATCGCTGCGAGTAACGTCACGACGCCCGACACGATGATCGCCTGGTGCTGGCGGCTGATCACCTGCGACGTGCTGAAGAAAACCTGCGCCAGCATGTCGGTGCGGATCGCATCGATCTTCTGGTTGAACTGGTCGCGCAGCGCATCGATGTGCTCCAGCGTGCCGCGGGCCTCCGCCATCTGCCTGGCATCGACCTGCTTGACCAGCTTTCCGTGGTCCTCGTCAAGATCGCGGCGCAGCTCAGTGACGGCGGTCTCGATGCGGAGCTCGATCCGCGCCAGCGCGGCATAGTCGGACGGGGTCCTGGGATCGTCGATGATGGCGTTGATGAGCTTGCGTGCGCTCTCGGCTTCCTCCTCGATCTTGCGGTCGGTTTGATCGAACTCGCGCAGGCGCGCCGCATAGGCCTCCTCGTCCGAGGGAGACTGCATCTTGGTCATGACCATGCGCCGCAGTGCCAACGCCCGTTCCAGCGAACGGACGTTGGCGCGCGCCAGATGCCCATAGGCCGGGATGTAACGGTTGGTCAGCTCGTCCAAGAGGACGCCGACCTGGCTCGACATCACCATCGACAGGATCGAGGTGATCAACATGAGAACGATCAATCCGAGGGCGACCCCGACGATCTTGCGGCGGATCGACTGGTTGAAAATCGGCATAGGTGCAGGGCAAAGGCTGAAAGGATGAACGATGGAACTCAATATACCGGAATTGGTCGTAGGGACACGCACAATCTGGCGGGCCTGACGTCCTGAACCTGCACAACCCTTGCACGGCCCACTAACAAAGGTTTAGCGGCGCTGTCCCACCACCATTTCGGAAGTTCCCGAGTTCCCATCCGTATTTCGCCGCATTGTTGCGGGAGCGTGAGAAATGCGAAACGATGTCATGACATCGTTTTGGTGTTGTTTTTTGATTCTCAAACCGCATGTCGTCGCGGACCTTGGTTTGTAGTGGTTTCGCAGGGGGGCCATCGAATGAACCAGTGCCTACGCTCGCTCGCGTGTGTCGTTGCCGTAGCCGCGATCGCTCTTCTTCCTACCGCGTTGGCGGCGAAGAGCAGTCATAAATCATCTGCGCCGAAGAAGACGAATGAGGCGAAGGCCGGCAAGCAGCGCCATGCCTCGGCCGCCAAAGCGCGGCACGGTAAGCACGCCGAAGCCAAGCGCAAGTCGAAGAAGACGGTCGAGGTACCCTCGGACAAGCCGGCGCCGCCGCCGCTGACCGGCGATCTCGCCGCGCTGAGGGATGCGATCGACCTCGCGCGCAAGGGCAAGACCGACGATGCGGGCGCCGCACGCGACCGCATCACTGACCCCGCCGGACAGAAGCTTGTGGACTGGTTCATGCTGCGCCATTCCGAGAGCACGGCGAATTTCAAGCGCTACGCCGCCTTCCTCGCCGCTAATCCGGACTGGCCCAGCAGCGCTCTGCTGCGCCGGCGCGCCGAGGCGCGGCTGTGGCAGGAGAAGAGCGAGGCGGCCATCGTGCACAAATTCACCATGGACCGGCCAACCAGCGCCAAGGGCAGGTTCGCGCTGGCCCGCGTGCTGCTCACTGAAGGCGAGACCGACAGGGCCGCGCGTCTCGTGCGCGAGGCCTGGCGCACGGATGAATTGTCCGAGCGGAGCGAAGAAGACTCCTACGCGGCGTTCCACGACCTTCTATCCGCCGACGATCACCGCGCGCGCATGGACAAGCGTCTCGGCACCAAGGACTACGCAGGCTCAAGACGCGCAGCCAAACGTCTCGGCGAGGATGCGCTCGCGATCGTAAAGGCCTGCGCCGCCGTCACCGGCAAGGCGAGCAAGGCCAAGGACTATCTCGAGGACGTCTCGACCGAGGCGCGGCGCGATCTCGGCTATGTACTGTGCCGCGCCCAGTGGCATCTTCAGAACGACCGCATCGACGACGCAGCCGAGGTGATCCTCGCCGCCCTGCCCGACACGATGGCGGCGCAGGACACCGATGCCTGGTGGCGCGAGCGCCGCCTGCTGGCACGCAAGCTGCTCGACCAGGGCAAGTTCAAGACCGCCTACGACGTGGTGCGCACGGCCGCGGTGCCGGAAAAGGAGGTCTACCGCGTCGACTACCATTTCATGTGCGGCTGGATCGCGCTGCGCTATCTCGACGATCCCAAGACGGCGATGGTGCACTTCGCCGCGATCGACGAAGGCTCGGCCAATCCCATTGCGCTGTCGCGCGCCCATTACTGGCGCGGCCGCGCCGCCGAAGCGATGGGCGCCACCGTCGACGCCCGCATGAGCTACAAGGCGGCGGCGCGCTATCAGACCGCCTATTACGGCCAGCTCGCCCGCGCAAAGCTTGGCCTCGACCGGATCGAGCTACGTGCGCCCTCCCCGGTGCTGCCCGCTGCCGACACGCAATTGGCGGACGAACGCGTGCGCGCCGCCAACATGCTCTACGATATCGGCGAGCGCGACGTGGTGTTCTATTATGCCGAGGATTTTGCCAAGGAGAGCACCGACGTCGCGGCGCTCGAAGCCCTCGCTGAGCTCGCGGGCCGGCGCAACGATGCGCGCGTGATGCTGGAGATCGGCAAATCGGCGCTGGCACGCGGGCTTGCGCTCGACCACTATGCCTTCCCCACCATCGGCATTCCCGAGCACAAGCAGGTCGCGCCCGCGATCGAGACCAGCGTGATCTATTCGGTGGCGCGCACCGAAAGCTCGTTCGACCAGCGCGACAAGTCGCCGGCCAATGCAGTCGGGCTGATGCAGGTGACGCCGGAAGCGGGCCGAGACACCGCCAAACGCTTCGGCCTGACCTATGACTGGAACAGGATGGTCACCGATCCCGTCTACAACACGCAGATGGGCGCGGCCGAGCTCAGCGCGCTGTTCTCGGAATATCGCGGCAACCAGATCATGACCTTCGCCGGCTACAATGCCGGCCGCGGTCGCGTGCGCGAATGGGTGCAGGCGCGTGGCGATCCCAGAGACCCCAAGGTCGATCCGGTCGACTGGGTCGAGCGCATTCCGCTGTCGGAGACGCGCAACTACGTCCAGCGCGTGATCGAGAACGTGCTGGTCTACCGCGCACGGTTCGAAGACAGCGGCATGATCGCCGGCAAGAGCGACCAGCGCGTCGTCACGCACGAGGCTGGCGCAACGGCACCCGTGGCGGCCGCAGCACCTGCTCCCTAGTCAACGCCGCCCGGGGCTGAACGCGGCGCCTGCAAGGTTCCGGTGCTGCGGCTTCCACGCGCGTGCAGTCGCGCAGCTAGGTGTCACCTCCTTCCATCGTGATCAGATCGCGACCGTCCAAATATGCGCCGGTCAAGGCTCTTGCGAAGGTCCAGGCGTGTATCGTGCAGCTCCAGCACGAGACGGCACTCAGGACCGCCAACGTCTCGATCATGTTTCCAGCGAACTCGACGTTCTCGGCGGCCGGTTCTGTCCACCCGGGCATCGGCCATCGCATGAACAACGTGACGAGTTCGCCGCGGCGGTAGCAATCGTAGTCACAGTAACGGCGCTGCGTCCGCACATGCCGGACATAGCCGGAGCGGATTGACCGCGAGCATGTGCTGCACGTGACGGTGGGCAATGGGGGATCGTGATTGACCACCACGAATTTCATGAAGCCGCCCTCACGCGATCTTTGGCGAGCGCCTCGCAGAACAGAGCGTAGCACTGATAGTCGCAGTAAGGCAGACCTGTCCGAATCTCGCGGAGATAGCTGCTGCTGATCGGCTCGCAGCACTGCATGCACCAGGTCTTCCGGAACGGAGTCCGGCCGTTCACCAATACGAACGCGAATCTCACGTGGCACCTCCCAAAGCGAAGCAGTAAACGCTGTCCAACGGAGAAAGTGCGGGCGGTGGAGCGCAAAGATGGTTTCGGCCGTCCGGATTATCCCTGTTTCGCTCCACTTTTTGCGGGGGGATCAGAATGAATCTCCCGTCCTCCCTGCGCCGTGCATAGAGCCGGCCGTCGATGTACTTGATATCAGTCGGATAGCAATCGGCGCTGCTGCAGCAACTGAGGCTCGGATTATCCGGCATGTGCCAGGTCGAATAGAATTTTTCGTGCAGCGCCTGGTCCTGGACCGGATGCTGGCGATGAACGGCACCGTCTCTTGTCTCCTGCGCCTGGACCGTCGCAGCGGAGCCGAGGAGAACGATCGAGCACAGAAGCTTGCATGAGCGGTTCAACGCACGAGCTCCTGGATTAGAAGTCAGCTCTCCAGTTCAGCGCTCACGCGACCTGAGCCCGGAACAGCCACCGGCGGTCGCGTTCGCGGCGTGTGCGGAAACGATCAACGCACTTCTTGGAGCAGAGCGCTGTGCGCCAGGAATAGTAGCGGATCAGGCCAAACTTGCCGCCACACACCGCACAGCCCTTGATTGAAGAGCAACGTTCGGACTCGGATAAGCGAGGCTCAGGAAGTTGCGACGTATTGCACATTTGATCTCTCCCTTGTTGCTTGGTTCCCTTCGACCTCACGCGGGTCGTGAATTGCCGCAACGCGGCTGGGTGTCGAGAAATGCGGCGGCCTCGTCCTTGGTCGTGAGGCCTCGGCCGTACGCTTGAGACCCGATCTCGCCCGACCGATGCGATTGGCTGGTCGACACTCCCGATGGTCATGAGGCTAGTCCGCCAGGCATCAGGCGCTCAATTGTACGGAGGTAAATGGTCGCCATGACTAGGAATGGACGAGCTATACCTAGGTTTGTCCCGTACTCGCCCGGGGGCTCTCGCGCGGGCTCGCGTTCAACGAGACCACGCACGATGCGCGGGTTGCACGGCGAGCGCGAAAAATCGGCGCTGAGGTGACCAGGATGGCGAGCAGCCAATTCCAAGCCCAACGTCGTAACCGGCATCCGACTTTGGCCGGAATTGCTCCTCCGGCGCCAACGTGCTCTACTTATGTTCACGCAGAGAGCGCCGGGAGCGTCTGCGATGAAGCCGGGCCGGGCAGGAACGTTCGGGAAGTCAGCCGCGCAATTGCTCGTCGGCTGCGTCAGGCAAGTTGTCACCCCCAAACCGCGCAGCGAGCCCAGCGACGCCGGTCTGCTGGAGGCGGTCAAGCAATGGCAGCAAGTCTTCGAGCACAACCCGGTCATGTATTTCATGGTCGATCCGAGCGGAACCGTGATCAACGTGAACACGTTCGGCGCGGCGCAACTGGGCTATACCGCCGCGGAGTTGATCGGCCGATCGGTGCTGGATGTGTTCTTCGAGGAAGATCGCGACTTCGTACGCGCGTGTGTCGCGCTATGCCTCGAGACCGTTGATCAGTCACACACTTGGGAAATCCGGAAGGTTCGCAAGGACGGCTCGGTGCTATGGGTGCGCGAGAATGCCAAGACCATGCTGCGGGCCAATGGCGGGCCGATCGTGCTGGTCGCCTGCGAGAACATCACCGAGCGCAAGGAAGCGGAGAATGCGCTGCGACAGAGCGAAGCTTACCTCGCCCAGGCACAGGAATTGAGCCACACCGGCAGTTTCGGCTGGAGGGCTGCAACCGGCGAGATCACATGGTCCAAGGAGACCTATCGCATCTTCCAATGCGACGAGGGGACTAAGCCAGAGATACCCTTCATGCTCCAGCGGATCCATCCGGAGGACCGGCTCGCAGTGCAGCGGACCACGGGCCGGGCGGCGCGCGAGGGGAAAGATTACGATCACGAATACCGGCTGGTGATGCCCGACGGTTCCGTCAAGTACGTCCGAGCGGTCGCCCGGGCGACGCGAGATGCGAGCGGTCACGTCGAGTTCGTGGGGTCGGTGACTGACATCACGGCGACCAAGGAGGCAGAACGCAGACTTCGTGACAGCGAGCAGCGCTTTCGCGACTATGCCGAAACCGCCTCCGACTGGTTCTGGGAGACGGGGCCAGACCATCGCGTCACTCACATATCGGAACACTCTGATACCGTCACCGCCCCCGCGGGCCTGATCGGGCTCACGCGTTGGGACATTGCTCCCGACGCCGATCTCGAGCCGGAAAAATGGCGACAACATCGGGCGGCGCTCGATGCTCACGTCCCGTTCCGCGATCTGGTTTACCGCAGCAAGGACCGCAACGGACAGCCGATCTATGTCCGCACGAGCGGCAAGCCGTTCTTCGACGCCAACGGCACCTTTCTGGGTTATCGGGGCGTCTGCACCGACGTGACCGCGGCCATCCGGGCCGATCACGCCGAAGAGGCGCTGCGCAAGGCGCAAGCCGAGCTCGCTCATGTGACGCGCGTCACGATGCTGGGCGAGCTGACCGCTTCAATTGCCCACGAAATCAACCAGCCCCTCGCCGCCGTGATCGCAAACGCCGACGCCTGCCTGGCCTGGCTGCAGCGCAGTCCGCCCGATCTCAAGGCGGCGCGCCGCTCCGTGGAATGGATCATCGAGGACGGCAAGCGTGCCAGCGACGTCATCCGTCACGTTCGGGCGCTCGCCAAGCGATCCGATATCGAGATGGCTCCGCTCGAAGTCAGCGTGGTCGTGCGCGAGGCTGTCGCGCTCGTTCAGCGCGAGATGGCGAGCCATGCCGTGTCGGTTCGAATGGAACTGTCGTCGGCACTGCCCAGGATCTTTGGCGATCGAATTCAATTGCAGCAGGTCCTCATCAACCTGATCAAGAACGGCATCGAGGCCATGGAAGGCATCGATGACCGCCCGCGCGAGCTGGCGATCCGTTCAGCGGTTGACGACGATGGCGCGGTGCTGGTGAGCGTCTCCGACTGCGGCGTCGGCATCTGCGAACAGGCAATGGACCGCCTGTTCATGCCGTTCTTTACCACCAAGTCCAGCGGCATGGGCATGGGCCTGTCGATCTGTCGCTCCATTATCGAGGCCCACGGCGGACGACTTTCCGCCATACCGAACGAGGAGCGCGGCGCGACTTTTCAGATCACCCTGCCACTCCATCGAGAGGAAGCATCGTGAACGAGCGCGCGGGGCCTTCGCCCAAGGAGGACGGCGATCAGCCAATCGTCTTCATCGTCGACGACGACGCGTCCATGCGTCGTGCGCTTACCAATCTGTTCGAGTCGGTCGGCCTCAGGGTGGAAGCATTCGGCTCGGCGCCGCAACTCCTCCAGACCAAGCCGCCGGAAGTCCCCAGTTGCCTGGTGCTCGACATCCGCCTGCCCGGAACGAGCGGCCTTGAGCTGCAAACCGATCTTGCCAAGGCAAATATCCATACGCCCATCATCTTCATTACCGGTCATGGCGATATTCCCATGACCGTTCGGGCCATGAAGAGCGGCGCGATCGACTTCCTGACCAAGCCGGTTCGCGACCAGGAAATTCTGGACGCGGTCCAGGCCGCGATCGAGCGAGACCGCAAGCGCCGCGATCTTTACAAGACCGTCTCGGACGTCAGATCACGCTTCGAGTCACTGACCTCGCGGGAGCGGGACGTCTTGTCACTGGTGACGTCGGGCCTGATGAACAAGCAAGTGGCCGCCCAGCTCGGTTTGGCGGAAATCACCGTCAAGATCTATCGCGGCCAGATCATGCGGAAAATGGGGGCGAAGTCGCTGGCCGACCTGGTGAGGATGAGCGAGGCGCTCGGGATTCGACCCAGCAAGCCCGACGTACAAACCTAAGTATGAGTTTCCAATGATGACCGACGGGTCCACCTTGCGGGTTTATGCGAGGCCGTACGACGGCAAGCGTAATTCCCGGGCGAGGAGCGGACGCATTGTCAGTGGCTTCGGTCATTTCTGTGCTTGACGATGATCCCTACGTGCGGGCCGCGATTAACAATCTCTTGGAATCCCGCGGATACATCGTCCACACATTCGCCTCCGCCGAGGAGTTTTTGAGGTCGACCGATTCGACCGACACCTCGTGCGTGATCGCGGACGTGCAGATGCCGTCGGTCACTGGAATCGATCTACTGACGCAGATGCGCGCGCAGGGGTCGGCAACGCCGTTCATCTTCATCACCGCTTTCCCGGATGAGAGCGTGCGTGTGCGTGCGCTTAAAGCCGGGGCAAGTTGTTTCCTCGGTAAACCGTTTGCCGCCTCGGATCTGATGAAATGCCTGGAGGTGGCGCTGCAGCAGGTGACGAAACCATGAAGCGATTGTCCGGCGATCAGCGAATGCGAGACACTGACACCAGCGCAGCCCACCTCAATCCACCTTGATATTCGCCGCCTTGATGATTGGCCACCATTTTGCGATCTCCGCCTTCTGGCGGTTGCCGAGCGCTTCTGGCGTGAGCTGATCCTTGGGCGTCATCTCCAGGCCCTGGCTTTCGAGCTGCTTCTTCACTCCAGGATCGTTCAGCGCTTCCACGGCCGCCGCGTTGAGCTTGGTCACGACCTCCTTCGGCGTGCCCTTCGGCACCCACATGCCTGACCACAGCGTCATGTTGAAACCCTTCAGGCCCGCCTCCTCCGCGGTCGGAATCTCCGGCGCCGACGGCAGGCGCTTGTCGTCGGTGATGGCGTAGGCGCGGATGGTGCCGGCGCGGACCTGATTGATGGAATTGGAGGTCTGGTCGACGATGAGGTCGATCTGGCCGGCGATGAGATCGTTGAGGGCGGGCGCTGTGCCGCGATACGGCACGTATTGCAGCTTGATGCCGGAGACGCTCTCGAAATAGACGCCGGCGATGTGGCTGCCGGAGCCCGCGCCGGCCGTGCCTGCCGTGGGCGGCGATGGCCGCGACTTCAGCCATTCAATGAGCTCCTTCAGCGAGGTCGCCGGCACTGCGTTCTTGCTGACCACAATCATCGGATTGCTCGGCAACAGCACCACCGGCTCGAGGTCGGCGACGAGGTCGTATTTGAGCTTGTAGACGGCACCGTTGGCGACGTGGGTGCCGAGATGACCGAACGAGATGGTGTAGCCGTCCGGCGGTGATTGCACGGCGCGGCCGACGCCGATCGAGCCGCCTGCGCCGGTGACGTTCTCAATCACCACGGGCTGGCCAAGCGATACGCGCATGCGCTCCGCAAGCACCCGCGCCATTGCATCCGACGGCCCGCCGGCCGCGAACGGCACGATGATGGTGATGGGACGCGTGGGATAGTCCTCAGCGCGCGCGGCGCCTGCAACAGCGAGAATGGCAATCAGCGCAGCCCAAGCGGCCTTCATGGTCCTCTCCCCAGCGTCATTGTCATTTTGACCCTCTGCCCGCGTACGGGAAGAGGGATCATTCGTGGCGTATTGCCGCGCTAGAACTGCGTGTAGTCGATCGGCTTGTGGCGATCGAGCGTCCGGGTGACCGGCGGCAATGGATATTTCAGCCCGGTCGCACAGTTGAACAGCATGACGCGGTCGGTCTTGCTGACACGGCCATCGGCAAGGCTCTGCTTGTAGGCAGCGTAGGTGGCGGCGCCCTCGGGGCACAACAGCAGCCCCTCCTCGCGCGCAACCTCGCTCAGCGCCGACGAGATCTTGTCGTCGTCGACCGCGATGGCAAAACCCTTGCTCTGCCGCACCGCGCGCAGGATCAGGAAATCGCCGATCGCCTGCGGCACGCGAATGCCGGAGGCGATGGTGTGGGCATCCTCCCACCGCGTAGCATGCTCGGTGCCGGCGTCATAGGCCCGCACCATCGGCGCGCAGCCAGAGGCCTGCACCGCCACCATGCGCGGACGCTTGGACCCGATGAAACCGATCTTCTCGAGCTCGTCGAACGCCTTCCACATGCCGATCAGGCCGGTGCCGCCGCCGGTCGGATAGAAGATCACGTCGGGCACGTCCCAGCCGAGCTGCTCGGCAAGCTCGAGGCCCATCGTCTTCTTGCCCTCGATGCGGTACGGCTCCTTCAGCGTCGACGTATCGAACCAGCCGACTTTTGCTTTCCCCTCGCCGACGATCTTGCCGCAATCGTCGATATAGCCGTTGACGCGATAGACGGTCGCGCCCTGGAGCTCGATTTCGCTGACATTCACCTCGGGCGTATCGGCCGGGCAGAAGATCGTTGTCTTGATGCCGCAGGAGGTCGCATAGGCCGCCAGCGCGGCGCCGGCGTTGCCATTGGTCGGCATCGCCATGTGCTTGATGCCGAGCGCCTTGCCCATCGACACCGCCATCACGAGGCCGCGCGCCTTGAACGAGCCGGTCGGCAGCCGTCCCTCATCCTTCACGATGATCTCGCCACCGCCGAGTTTGGCGCCGAGCTTCGGCAGCCGGATCAGCGGCGTCGTGACTTCGCCGAGCGAGACGATGTCCTTGCATTTGCGGACCGGCAGCAGCTCCCGGTAGCGCCACATGTCGGCGGGACGCTGGGCCAAAGCGTCCTTGGTCAGCGCCTTCTTCGCCCCAGCGAGGTCGTAGCGGACCAGCAGCGGCTTGCCGGCCTTGGAGAGATTGTGGACCTGGTCGGCCGCGTAATGATCGCCTTCCATCGCGCATTCGAGATGCGTGACGAAGGTCGGGCGCTCGATGGTGAGGTTGTCGTTGTCGTGCATGGGGTGGTTTCCTTCTTATTTTGAAAACAGCTCTTTGGTCGCCTGGCGAGCGGTCAAATATTCAGCACCCGTCCATAAGCATCCAGCACGGCTTCCTTCATCATCTCCGACAGCGTCGGATGCGGGAACACCGTGTGCATGAGCTCTTCTTCCGTGGTCTCCAGGTTCATGGCGACGACATAGCCCTGGATCAGCTCGGTGACTTCAGCGCCGACCATATGAGCGCCGAGAAGCTGTCCGGTCTTCTTGTCGAAGATCACCTTGACGAGGCCCTGGTCCTCGCCGAGCGCGATCGCCTTGCCGTTGCCGACGAAGGGGAAGCGGCCGACGCGGATCTCGCGGCCGCTTTCCTTGGCCTTGGCTTCGGTCAGGCCGACAGAGGCGACCTGCGGCTGGCAATAGGTACAGCCCGGGATCATGTTCTTGTCCACGGGATGCGGATTGAGGCCCTTGATTGCCTCGACGCAGATCACGCCCTCATGCTCGGCCTTGTGCGCGAGCATCGGGGGACCTGCGACGTCGCCGATGGCGTAGATGCCAGGAACGTTGGTCCTGCCGTGGCCGTCCACCACGATGATGCCGCGGTCGGTCTTCACCCCAAGCTTTTCGAGGCCGAGATTCCCGATGTTGCCAACCACGCCGACAGCGGAGATCACCCGCTCGAACTCGGTCGTCACAGGCTTGCCCTTGCCGTCGTCGATGGTGGCGACGACGCTGTCGGCCTTCTTCTCGAGCTTCGTCACCTTGGTCGAGGACATGATCTTGATGCCCTGCTTCTCCAGGCGCTTGCGCGCCAGGCCCGCGATCTCGGCGTCCTCGACGGGCAGGATCTGGGGTAGCACCTCGACCACCGTGACGTCGGAGCCCATGGTGTGGAAGAACGAGGCGAACTCGATGCCGATCGCGCCGGAGCCGACCACCAGCAGCGACTTCGGCATCCGTTCCGGCACCATCGCCTCGAAATAGGTCCAGACCAGCTTCTTGTCCGGCTCCAGCCCGGGCAGCACGCGCGGCCGCGCGCCGGTGGCAACGATGATGTGCTTGGCCTGATAGCTCCCCTCGCCCAACGTGCCCTTCGGCGCCTCGACGTCCGATTTACTCACAGTGACCTTGCCGGCCGCGTCGATCGACGCCGCGCCCCAGATCACGCTGACCTTGTTCTTCTTCATCAGGAAGCCGACGCCGTCGTTGAGTCGTTTCGAGACGCCGCGCGAGCGCTGCACCACAGCCTTCGGGTCGAAAGACACTTTCTCCGCCGCCAGGCCGTAATCCTTGGCGTGCTGCATGTAGTGGTAGATCTCGGCCGAACGCAGCAGCGCCTTGGTCGGAATACAGCCCCAGTTCAGGCAGATGCCGCCCAGATACGCTTTCTCGACGATCGCCGTCTTGAAGCCGAGCTGTGCGGCGCGGATCGCGGTGACATAGCCGCCGGGACCGGAGCCGATGATGATGACGTCGAAGGATGTATCGGCCATGCTGTACGCTCGTTCCATCGTTCAACCGGCTTGAATGTTACGGCTCGTCATTGCGAGGAGCTCTTGCGACGAAGCAATCCAGTCTGCCGGTCACGTCCTGGATTGCTTCGCTTCGCTCGCAATGACGACGCAAATTCGCCGCGTCAGACCATCATCATGACGGGATTTTCGATCAGCTGCTTGAACGCGCCGATCAGCTCGGCGCCGAGCGCGCCGTCAATGGCGCGGTGATCGCAGGACAGGGTCACGCTCATCATGTTTGCGATCTCGATCTTGCCACCGCGCACGACGGGACGCTCTTCGCTGGTGCCGACCGCGAGGATGGTCGCGTGCGGCGGATTGATCACCGCGGTGAAGTGACTGATGCCGTACATGCCGAGGTTGGAGACGGCCGTGGTGCCGCCCTGGTATTCCTCGGGCTTCAGCTTGCGCGAGCGGGCGCGCGCGGCAAAGTCCTTCATCTCGTTGGAGATGGTCGAGAGCGTCTTGGCCTCGGCCTTGCGGATGATAGGCGTGATCAGGCCGCCTGGCATCGCGACGGCAACGCCGACGTCGGAATGGTGGTGCTTGACCATGCCGCTTTCGGTCCAGCTGACATTGCAGTTCGGGATCTTCTGGAGTGCGACCGCCATCGCCTTGATGACGAAGTCGTTGACCGAGATCTTGTAGAGCGGCTTCTTCTCCTTGTCCTTGGGAGCAGCCGCATTGATCTCCTCGCGCGCGGCCAGCAGCTTGCCGATGTCGCAATCGATGGTGAGATAGAAGTGCGGGACGTTCTGGATCGATGCGGTCAGGCGCTGCGCGATGGTGCGGCGCATGCCATCATGCGGGACGATGTCGTAGGAGCCCGGCTCGAACAGCGACAGGATCTGCTTGTCAGACATGGTCGGCGCGATCGAGGGCGCCCCAGACGGTGCTGCGGCGGGAGCCTTGAGGCCCTTGCCGGACTTGGCCTGCTCGACGTCACGCGCGACCACGCGGCCGTGCGGGCCAGTGCCCGTGACCATCGCCACATCGATGCCGGCTTCCTTCGCGATACGGCGCGCGAGCGGCGATGAGAACACGCGGCCGCCATGGCCGTTGCCCTGCGCGGCGGGAGCTGCAGCCGGCGGAGCCGGTGCGGCGGCAGCCGGCGCCGCCTTGGGTGCGGCCGGTGCAGGTGCCGGTGCCGGCGCGGCAGCAGGTGGCTCAGCGGTCTTGGGCGGTGCGGCCGAGGCGGTCGGCTTCGCGGCGCCCGCGGCTTTCACATCCTCACCCTCGCCGGCCAGCACCGCGATCACGTCGTTGACCGGAACGTCCTGCGTGCCCTCGGGCACCAGGATCTTGGCGATCGTGCCTTCGTCGATCGCCTCGACCTCCATGGTCGCCTTGTCGGTCTCGATCTCGGCGATGACGTCGCCGGATTTGACCCTGTCGCCTTCCTTCTTCAGCCACTTGGCGAGGTTGCCCTTCTCCATCGTCGGCGAAAGAGCGGGCATCAGGATGTTGATGGGCATGCTGACCTCACGAAGAGCTTCTCAAAACGTCGTCTCCGGAAGCGAAGACGAACAGACCAGGTTTAGTTGCCGATGTCGCCCTGCCACAGACGCTCATTGGCGGGATTGGAACGCCAATTCTTCATCATGGTGATGGAGCGGTCGTCGGCAAGGTCGATCCAGGGGATGCCGAACTTGTCGAGGATGTCCTTGGATCCCTCGAAGGTGACGGATTCCCCGATCACCACCAGCTTGACCTTGAACAGCGCCAGCGCGCCGGCGCACATCGAGCATGGCGACAGGGTGGTGTACATGACGGTGTCATGGAACGTGATCGCGCCGGCTTCGCGCAGGCAGCTCATCTCGCCGTGCAGGATCACGTTGTTCTCCTGCACGCGGTTGTTATGACCGCGGGCGATGATCTTGTTGTCGCGCGTCAGCACCGCGCCGATCGGCAGGCCGCCCTGTGCGATCGAGGTTTCCGCTTCGCGGATCGCCTCCAGCATGAAATCGTAGTGATAGGATTCGATCGCCACGTCAGTGCCCCTTGCCGCGTGGCGTCGTGCTGCCGGTGTCGGTCGGACGCTCGATCTCGGCCTGGAACATCTCCAGAATCCGGTTCAAGGCATCCTCCTCGGTGTATTCGCTCTCGCGCGCATAGGCGCGCGCGGCATGGCGCGCCAGATCGACGAGCAGCAGGCCCCACATGTCGGGCTCCTCGAAGGCGCGCTGGAACGCCATCGACAGCCCACCGTCCAGCACGAACACACGCAGGATTTCGACCGCGTCCTCGCGCGTCATGACATCGGGCGGCAGTGGCTGCTCCTTGGGGCCCGCCATGGTCTACCTGTAGCAGACGGCTTTGGCGGCCTCGACGACTTCCGCTGCCGAGGGCAGCGCGAGCTTCTCCAGGTTCGCGGCATAGGGCATCGGCACGTCCTTGCCGGAAACGCGCGTAACCGGCGCGTCCAGATAGTCGAAGGCGTTCTCCATGATGCGCGCGGCGATCTCGGCGCCGACCCCGCTCTGAGCCCAGCCCTCCTCCACCGTCACCGCACGACCGGTCTTCTTGACCGAGTTGATGATGGTCTCGGTGTCCATCGGGCGCAGCGTGCGTAGGTCGATCACCTCGGCCTCGATGCCATCCTTGGCGAGCTCGTCGGCGGCCTTGAGCGCATAGGTCATGCCGTTCGACCAGGAGATGATGGTGACGTGGCCGCCGGGGCGCACGATGCGCGCCTTGCCGATCGGAATCACGAAATCGTCGAGCTTGGGCACTTGGCCGGTGTGACCGTAGAGCACCTCGTTCTCGAGGAAGATCACCGGGTTGGGATCGCGGATCGCGGCCTTGAGCAGCCCCTTGGCATCGGCGGCCGAATACGGCGCGACCACCTTGAGGCCGGGAATGTGCGAATACCAGGCCGAGTAATCCTGGCTGTGCTGGGCGGCGACGCGCGCAGCGGCACCATTGGGCCCGCGGAATACGATCGAGCAGCCCATCTGGCCGCCGGACATGTACAGCGTCTTGGCCGCGGAGTTGATGATCTGATCGATCGCCTGCATGGCGAAGTTGAAGGTCATGAACTCGACGATCGGCTTGAGGCCCGTCATCGCGGCACCGACGCCGACACCGGCAAAGCCGTGCTCGGTGATCGGCGTGTCGATCACGCGCTTGGCGCCGAACTCCTGAAGCAATCCTTGCGTGACTTTGTAAGCACCCTGATATTCGGCCACCTCTTCGCCCATCACGAAGACATCGCCGTCGCGGCGCATCTCTTCGGCCATGGCATCGCGCAAGGCTTCGCGGATGGTCTGCGTCACCATCTCAGTGCCGGCGGGTACTTCCGGATCGGGCTCGGCCACGGGCTGCGGCGCGGACGGTGCCGCCTTGGGCTGGGGGGCCTCGGACTTGGCGGCGGCGGGCGGCGCGGACTCCGCAGCCTTCTCCTGCTTGGCCGGCGCTGGGGCCTTCGCGAGATCGGCGGCGCTCTCGCCATCGGCGAGGATGGTCGCGATCGGCGTATTGACGGCAACGTCGGCGGTGCCCTCGGGAATGAGGATCCTGCCGAGCGTGCCCTCATCGGTCGCCTCGACCTCCATCGTCGCTTTGTCGGTCTCGATCTCGGCGATGACGTCGCCGGACTTGATCGTCTCGCCCTCTTTCTTCAGCCATTTGGCGAGGTTGCCCTTCTCCATGGTGGGCGACAACGCGGGCATCAGCACTTGAATTGGCATATCGACTCCAAAAGAAAGCTTGCGCGCGTTCAGCGGTAAACGTCGGTCCAGAGCTCGGCGGCATCCGGCTCGGGATCATGTTGGGCGAAATCGGCGGACGCGTTGACGACGTCGCGCACCTCGGCGTCGATCGCCTTCAGATCCTGCTCGCTGACCTTGGCCGCCAGGAGGCGGTTACGTACCTGCTCGATCGGGTCCTGGTCGTGGCGGATCTTCTCGACCTCCTCGCGCGTGCGATATTTTGCAGGGTCGGACATCGAGTGGCCGCGATAGCGGTAGGTCTGCATCTCCAGGATGTAGGGGCCTTTGCCGGCACGGCACCAGGCCGCCGCCTCCTCGCCCGCAGCCTTCACGGCGCGGACGTCCATGCCGTCGACCTGCTTGCCGGGAATGTTGAAGGAGGCGCCGCGCTTGGAGAAGTCCTGCTGCGCCGAGGCGCGCGAGACCGAGGTGCCCATAGCGTAGCGGTTGTTCTCGATGACGTAGATCACCGGCAGCTTCCAGAGCTCCGCCATGTTGAAGCTCTCATAGACCTGACCCTGGTTGGCCGCGCCGTCACCGAAATAGGTGACGCTGACATTGTCATTGCCGCGATAGTGATTGGCGAAGGCGAGACCAGTGCCGAGCGAGACCTGCGCGCCGACGATGCCGTGGCCGCCGTAAAAGTGCTTCTCCTTGCTGAACATGTGCATGGAGCCGCCCTTGCCCTTGGAATAGCCGCCGCGGCGGCCCGTGAGCTCGGCCATCACGCCGTTGGCGTCCATGCCGGTGGCGAGCATGTGGCCGTGATCGCGATAGCCGGTGATAACCTGATCGCCCTCTTTCAGGGCCATCTGCATGCCGACCACCACGGCCTCCTGGCCGATATAGAGGTGGCAGAAGCCGCCGATCGCGCCCATGCCGTAGAGCTGGCCAGCTTTTTCCTCGAAGCGCCGGATCAGGAGCATGTCGCGGAGCGCCTTAAGCTCCTGCTCCCTGGTGAATTCCGGGGGCGAACCGCCGTCGGCCTTGTCCTGTGGAGTGCTTGCGGCGGCTTTCTTGGGTGCGGCCATGGGAATTCCGGGTCAGAGAAAACTTTCGCCCTCTCTAACCCAAGTCAAACACCATTGGAAAGCACCGCGGCGATATGGCACGACTTTCATTATGCCGCACTGCAACGTGATCGTAATATTGGAAAATCTTTGGCGCCGATCGGGCAACAAATCGATGCAAGGCTGCCGCACGCGCAGATTCGTGACCGCGTCAAGAAATGGGCAGAACGGGCGATGCCGAAATGACGCCGCCTCTCCGTTTGCCCAATCAGAAGAATCCGACCCTCTTCGGGAGCTTCTTGGTCTGCTGGTCGTGATCGAGCATCATCTTTTGGGACTCACGCCCGACGCCCGACCGTTTCGACCAAGACACAACGGCCGATCATGTCACGAGCCGCTCGGCAGCGAGAACGCTATCTCGCCGGGACCATCCGAACGAGATCATGCGGATTGACATAGTCGAGTTGGTAGCGCGCCCGCTCGTCCAGCATGTCAGGATCAATCCTCGACGTGCGCAGCAAAGAGACGCGCTGCTCGCTCCGGGCGCGCTCGCGCTTGAGCTGCGCCAGTTCGCTGGTCAGGGCGATGATCTCCTGATCGAGCTCCTGGCGGGCATTGAGGCCGTATTTGCCGGTGTAGGCGTTGACGCCGAAATAGCCGACGATGGCCGCCGCCATCGCATACAGGGCAAGGCCGGTCAGGATCGATTTCAGGCGCGCGCGGGAGACCATCTTGGGAAGATGGGACAGGTTGGTTAAGGGAGTGCTAATCGGCCCTAGCTGACGAGGATCTGACCTTCATGGTGAGGAGGCCGCATAGTGGCCGTCTCGAACCATGAAGGCCCCGCTGTCCCCGCGGCCATCCTTCGAGACGGCGCTGACGCGCCTCCTCAAGGATGAGGACCTGGCGTCTGGCCGCCAGCGATTTGGATTAGCCGTGATGCTTCGCCACGTGCGCCGCGAACGCGTCGAGATAGGCCTGGAGCACCGGCTTCAGCGACTCCTTTGTCAGATTGCCCTCGGCATCGAAGGCGTCGCCGACGGCGTTCAGATAGGCCTCCGGCTGCTGCATGATTGGGCCGCTGATACCAGGCAGGATGGTCTGCAAATGCTTGGCCGCGCTGACCCCGCCGAGCGGCCCCGGTGAATTCGAGATGATGCCGACCGGCTTGCCGTTGAACGAACTCTTGCCATAGGGCCGCGAGGCGACGTCGATGGCGTTCTTCAGCGCGCCGGGAATGGAGCGGTTGTATTCGGGCGTGACGAAGATGACGCCGTCGGATTTCTGAAGCTTCTCGCGGAAGGCCAGCCAGTCGGCGGGCGGCGCGCCCTCGAAGTCCTGGTTGAAGAAGGAAATGCCCGCCGGCGTGACGACCTCGAGCTTAAGCGAGCTAGGTGCGAGCTTGGCGAGGGCATTGGCGATCTTGAGCGAAAAGCTGTCCTTGCGCAGGCTGCCGGCGATCGTGACGATGTTGTAGGCCATGATGTGTCCTTGGGATTTTAAGCGAGAGTGCCGGGAAGGCACTTAAGCCATCCGGACCGATGGATGCAAGTGCATGAACTAGCTCGATTTGGAAACGCTGTGTTTCGTGAAATGCCCTCGGCTCTTCTGGGGAAATCGCGTCCTTTGACCTTTTGGCCAAAACAGTCAGGCCGCCAAGCCGCGGCCCGATCGTTCGCGCGAACGTCTGGACGAGACTAACCCAGATCAGATCGTTGGATTCCACGCCGATGGGACCAGGCGATATTTTGCGCCGTCCTTCTCGACATGGCCGATCGAGGGGAAGGAGAAGTGGAAGCCGACCACGCTCGCCTTCTCGGCCGCCGCCATGTCGTAGAATTTGTGGCGGGTCGCCTGCGCCAGCGCGGCATCGGTGTCGAACATCACGTGCCAGTCCGGATTGCGCAGGAAGAATTCCGGAATGTTGGTGACATCGGACTGGATCAGCACCTTCGCATCGCCCGATGCGACCGCGAACGAGGTGTGGCCGGGCGTGTGACCCGGCGTCGCAATGGAGGTGATGCCGGGTGCGACCTCCTTGCCCCACTCGTACTTGGTGACCTTGGACTCGAGGCCGGCAAAGGTCTTCTTCACGTTGGCGAAATAATTCTTCATCATCGCATTGGACTCGGCCTTTGCGGCGTTGTCCCCGCTGGTCCAGAACTCCCAGTCCTTACCCGGCACCATGATCTCCGCATTCGGGAAGGCGAGCGCGCCGTCGGCGAGGCGGATGCCGTTGGTGTGGTCGGGATGAAGATGCGAGAGCAGCACGACGTCGATGTTCTTGGGATCGACGCCAGCGGCCTGGAGATTTTGCAGCGTGCGACCGACGGCGCCCTTGCTCGGCTCGAAATTCGCGATGCCGTTGCCGGTATCGATCAGCACCAGCTTGGAGCCGGTATTGATGAGCTGCGGGTTGAAGGGCACCGTGACCATGCCCTTCGGCATGTAGGCCGCCTCGCCTGCGGCCAGCGCCTCGTCCTTCGGCACGTTGACGACGAACTTGTCCGGCATCGGGAAGGTGCGCGCACCGTCATTGATCGAGGTGCACTCGAAGCTGCCGACCTTGTAGCGATAGAAGCCCGGCGCCTGCGTCCCGGCCGGCGGCACTGAGGCATCGGCGGCGGTCGGTCCAAGCCCGGTAACGGCAGCCGCATTGAGGGCGGCGGCGCCTGCAAGCAGGTGACGGCGATTGAGGTCGGTCATGCAGATCCCCTTCTGAGCGCCTTGCGGTTTTTCCGCTTTCAACGGCGGCGGGAATAATCCCCCGGTTCGCTCAGAAGGCAAGTCCTTCTTTCGGTGATGTGCCGTCGTACATCACGATTATTTATTCGGGTTGATGAGGAATTTTTCGCCGGTGGCGCGTTTGGCGTACACGGCAATGTTGGCAGGATCGAGCGCCTCGGCAAGCGAGACCACCTTGGTGTAATGGCTGGCGAAGGTGGTCTTCAATTCGTCGAGGACGCGCTGGCGCAGCTTGGCGCCGTCCGCCTGCCCGATCTTCATCAGGAACGGAAACAGCAGCCAGCCGCCGACGCCCCAGGCCATGCCGAAGCCGCGCGGCAGCTCGATCGGCCGCGTGTCGAGCGCGCCATAGACGTACACCTGCTTGTGCACGTTGGAGCCGTAACGGCTGTACTCCTTCGCGGTCTTGTTGATTGCCGCTTCCATGCAGTTGAGGATGTCGCCGGCCAGCCTGCCCCCGCCGATGGCGTCGAAGGCGATGGTGGCGCCGGTCTCGACCAGCGCATTGGTGAGATCGCCGAGGAAGCTCGGCGCGGTGGAATCGACCACGTATTTGGCGCCGATCTTGTGCAGGATGTCGGCCTGCTCCTTGCTGCGCACGATGTTGACCAGCGGGATGCCGTCCTTGATGCAGATCTTGTTGAGCATCTGGCCGAGATTGGAGGCAGCCGCGGTGTGCACCAGCGCCTTGTGACCTTCGCGCCGCATCGTCTCGGTCATGCCGAGCGCGGTGAGCGGATTGACGAAGCAAGAGGCGCCTTCGGCCGGCGTCGTGCCCTCAGGCAGCGGCAGGCACTCCCTCACCTTCAGCGTTCGATATTGCGAATACATCGCACCGCCGATCATGGCGACAGTCTTGCCCATCAGCGCCTTGGCGGCATCCGACGAGCCGGTCCTGACGACGACGCCGGCGCCTTCGTTGCCGACCGGCATCGACTGGTCGAGCCGGCCCGCCATGGCTCCCATCGCGCCCTCCGGCACCTTCGCGGTAATGACGGGAGCGTCTTTGCTGCCCGAAGCTTTCGCCGTGCTCATGTCGGCCGCGCCGATCAGGAGCCCGAGGTCGGACGGATTGATCGGCGCCGCCTCCACGCGGACGACGACCTCGTCCGCGGCAGGCTCGGGGGTCGGCACCACGATCAGCGAGATTTCCAGCTCACCGCTCGCCTTGATCAGCGAACGCAATTGCAGTCCGGTGTTGCCGTCGCTCATGTCGATCCTCCCCTGTTCGTCGTTTCGCAGGTCGAAGCGCCGGCTTAAGCCAGCGCCTTCAGTGCCGCCCTGCCGCCGTAGAGCGCCTGCTTGCCGAGCTGCTGCTCGATGCGCAGCAGCTGGTTGTACTTGGCGGTGCGGTCGGACCGCGCAAGGGAGCCGGTCTTGATCTGACCGCAATTGGTGGCGACCGCGAGATCGGCGATGGTGGAATCCTCGGTCTCGCCCGAGCGGTGCGACATCACCGAGGTGTAGCCGGCCTTGTGCGCCATCTCGACCGCGGCGAGCGTCTCGGTCAGCGTGCCGATCTGGTTGACCTTGATCAGGATCGAATTGGCCCTGCCCGCCTTGATGCCTTCGGCGAGGCGCTTGACGTTGGTGACGAAGAGATCGTCGCCGACCAGCTGGCACTTCTTGCCGATGAGGTCGGTGAGCTCCTTCCAGCCGTCCATGTCGTCCTCCGACATGCCGTCCTCGATGGTCACGATCGGATAGCGCGAGACGAGGTCGGCAAGGTACTTCGCCTGCTCGGAGATCGAGCGGGTCTTGCCCTCGCCTTCATAGGCGTATTTGCCGTCCTTGAAGAACTCGGTCGAGGCGCAATCGAGGCCGAGCACGATGTCGGAGCCGGCCTTGAAGCCGGCCTTGCCGATCGCGTTCATGATGAAGTCGAGCGCGGCATCGGCCGACGGCAGGTTCGGCGCGAAGCCACCCTCGTCGCCGACATTGGTGTTGTGGCCGGCCTTCTTCAGCTCCGACTTCAGCGTATGGAAGACTTCGGCGCCGTAGCGCAGGCCCTCGGCAAAGCTCGATGCGCCGACCGGCAGGATCATGAATTCCTGGAAGTCGATCGGGTTGTCGGCGTGCACGCCACCATTGATGATGTTCATCATCGGCACCGGCAACAGGCGCGCCGAGGTGCCGCCGACATAACGATAGAGCGGCATGTCCAGCGAGTTCGCGGCCGCCTTGGCGCAGGCCAGCGACACCCCGAGAATGGCGTTTGCGCCGAGGCGACTCTTGTTCGGCGTGCCGTCGAGGTCGATCATGATCTGATCGATCTGGGCCTGCTGCTCGACATCGAGGCCGCTGAGGGCCTCGAAGATCTCGCCGTTGACGGCGCCGACCGCCTTGGAGACGCCCTTGCCAAGATAGCGGGCCTTGTCGCCGTCGCGCAGTTCCACCGCTTCATGGGCGCCGGTGGAAGCCCCCGACGGCACCGCGGCGCGGCCCAGTGCGCCGTCTTCGAGCACGACATCGACTTCGACAGTGGGATTGCCCCGGCTATCGAGAATTTCGCGGCCGATGATGTCGATGATGGCGGTCATGATGTGCACTTCCGTTCGTTAGGGCTGATCGGTGTCGCGGGTCTTACACGGAGCGCAAGCAAATGTGAACGCTTGGACAGCCGGCTTCGACTGACGCGTGAAGCCCCTCAGATTATGCTCCACGGCATCTGATCTGCGCGTCCAACCTCAACCTGAAACAGTCGGGGTAACGCCATGAATCGCCGCGAGTTTCTTGTCTCGAGCGCCGCCCTGCTTGCCATCCGCCCAGGTTTCGCGCAGGAAGGCCCGTTCCGGACAAAGTATTTCCCGATCAGTGCCGGCATCGGCCTGCATGATCTGACGCCCGCCCCTGACGGCACAGTGTGGTTCACCGCGCAGGGCAAGGGCATGCTCGGCAGGCTCGACCCCAAGGATGGCACCTTCAAGACGGTCAGCCTCGGCCAGGGTGCTGCCCCGCACGGGGTGACCATCGGTCCCGACGGCGCGCCATGGATCACTGAGGGCGGCCAGAACGCAATTGCGCGGGTCGACCCCGGCGATCTCAAGGTCACGCTGTTCCGCCTGCCCGAAAAGTTCGCCGCCGCCAATCTCAACACCGGCGTGTTCGACAAGGACGGCACGTACTGGTTCACCGGCCAGTCCGGCTATTACGGCCGGCTCGTGCCGAAGTCTGGCGAGATGAATGTGTTCAAGGCCCCCAAGGGCGTTGGCCCGTACGGCATCACGGTCACTCCCGACGGGGGCATCTGGTACGCCTCGCTCGCTGGGAGCTACATCGCGAAGATTGACCGCGCGAGCGGCAATGCGAGCGTGGTCGAGCCGCCGACGCCGAACCAAGGCTCGCGGCGGGTGTGGTCCGATTCGAACAGCCGGATCTGGGTCAGCGAGTGGAACAGCGGCCATGTCTCGGTGCACGATCCCGCGGACGGCTCTTGGAAGACCTGGAAGCTGCCGGGCGAGCGCCCCCGGCCCTACGCAGTCTATGTCGACGATAAGGACAAGGTCTGGCTGAGCGATTTCTCCGCCAACGCCATCGTCCGTTTCGATCCCACAACCGAGCGGTTCAACGTCTTCGCCAGCAATAAGGCCAATGCCAATGTGCGACAGCTCGACGGCAGGCCGGGCGAGCTGTGGGGTTGTGAGTCCGGCAACGACCGGATCGTCATGATCCACACCATCGCGGCCGGTTGACGACAGCGACATTTGCGTCCATCCCGGCATCCGAAACAGGATGTGACGACGATGGCGAACAAATCCCTGCAGCTTGGCCGCGCGGTCGAGTGGCCGCACACACCGGAAGAAGCCCAGCTCGATCGCGTGCCCAATCCGCAGAGCGGCACCGACTATCTGGTGCGCTTCACCGTGCCGGAATTCACCTCGCTGTGCCCGGTTACGGGCCAGCCGGATTTCGCGCATCTGATGATCGACTACGCGCCGGGCCCATGGCTGCTGGAGTCGAAGTCGCTCAAGCTCTACATTGCGAGCTTCCGCAATCACGGCGCTTTCCACGAGGACTGCACGGTGATGATCGGCAAGCGCATCGCGAGCGAGATCAAGCCGAAATGGCTGCGCATCGGCGGTTATTGGTATCCGCGCGGTGGCATCCCGATCGATGTTTTCTGGCAGACCGGCCGTGTGCCCAAGGGCCTGTGGGTGCCCGAGCAAGGCGTCGCGCCTTATCGCGGGCGGGGATAGCGTCCTGTTGTCCAGCTTGGCGCGGCCTGAACGTCTTGTTCAGGCCCGCGCATCCGCCGGTGCACGCGGCTTGAGCAGCCGGGCGCAGACGAAGCCCAGCACCACCATGATCCCGGCGCTCGCGACCAGCGTCGGCGTTTTGCCAGCATGCTGGAGCCCGAAGCCATAGGCGAGCGGCCCCACGGTCTGCCCCATGAAGAAAAAGAACGAATGCAGCGACAGTGCGGTGGCGCGCGCTTCGACCGAGAGCTCGCTGGCGAAGACCTGGAGACAACCATGGGCGATGTAGAAGCCCCACCCCATCACGACGAGATTGAGTGCCTGCACTTCCCAGCGTGGGCCGAATGCGACGGCCATGAGCTGTGAGGCAACCAGCGTCATGCCCGCGATCATCATGCCCTTCATCCCTAGCCGCGGCAGCAGGCGCGACACCGTCAGCGTGTAGAACAAGCCGCCGACCGCAAAGCCCGCGATGACGATGCCGGCGATCGAGAGCGAGGTCTGCCCGAGCTCGAACAGGAACGAGGCGATGTAGGGAAACAGGCCGAGCACGCAGCAGCCTTCGATGAACACGGCCGAGTAGCAGACATACGCGTTCGGATTGGTGAAAATGGTGCGATAGCCGGCCTTCAGTGCCGACAGGCTGGTCTTCGGCGGATGCTTGACCTTGGCGCCGTGAAAGCCGGCCCCGACCGCGATCGAGGCGGCGATCACCAGCACGCCGAGCACCGCCAGCACGCCGCGCCAACCGAGGAAATCGCCAATCAGCCCGGAGGCCGAGGCGCCAAGCAGATTGCCGGTCATCGCGCCTGCAAGCGTGCGGCTGATCGCGACTTGGCGTCTCTCCGGCCCAACGAGATCGCTGGTCAGGCTCAGCGCCACCGGAAACACGCCGCCCGAGCCGATACCGGCGAGGATGCGGGTCGCAAACAGAACCGAGAACGAGGTCGAGAGCGCGCCCAGGATGTTGGCAAGGCCGAGCAGCGCGAGGCAGCCGATCATCAGCCGCGTCTTGCCGAATAGATCGGCGGCGGCGCCGATGATGGGCTGGATGATCGAGAAGGTGAAGGCGAACACCGCGGCAAAGCCCGCGGCGGTCGCGATGCTGACGCCAAAATCTTCGGCGACGTGCGGCAGCACCGGATCGAGCGCGCGTGCCGACAGCGCTGCGGCGAAGCTTGCGCCCGATATGACGTAGAGTGCTGTTGGCAAGCCGTGATCCTGCGGCCGCGCCTCGCCTCGCTGCATTAGCCCGGGTTCTTTGCGAGTGCGTCGAACGCGATCAGCTTGGCAATCAGCCCTTCGAACTCGCGCAGCGGCACCATGTTGGGACCATCGGAGGGCGCGCTGTCGGGGTCGGGATGGGTTTCGATGAAGACGCCGGCAACGCCAACGGCAACAGCCGCACGTGCCAGCACCGGCACGAATTCGCGATCGCCGCCCGAGGAAGTCCCCTTCCCGCCCGGCTGCTGCACCGAATGGGTGGCGTCGAAGATCACAGGCGCGCCGGTTGTGCGCGCCAGGATCGGCAATGCGCGCATGTCGGAAACCAGCGTGTTGTAGCCGAACGAGGCGCCGCGTTCGGTAACGAGCACATTGGGATTGTTCGCACCCGTGATCTTGGTCACGACATTCGCCATGTCCCAAGGCGCCAGGAACTGGCCCTTCTTGACGTTCACGACCTTCCCGGTCGCGGCCGCTGCAAGAAGCAGGTCGGTCTGCCGGCACAGGAAGGCGGGTATCTGGAGGATGTCCACGGCCTCCGCCACCTCGGCGCATTGCGCGGCTTCGTGCACGTCGGTCAGCACCGGCAAGCCGAGCGAGGAGCGGATTTCCGCGAAGATCGGCAGCGATTGCGCGAGGCCCAGCCCGCGCGCAGCGGACGCGCTGGTGCGGTTGGCCTTGTCGAACGAGGTCTTGTAGACGAGGCCGATGTTCAGCCGCGCGGCGATCTCCTTCAGCGCGGAGGCGACCTCCAGCGCATGCTGGCGGCTCTCGAGCTGGCACGGCCCGGCAATAACCGAGATCGGCAGGTCATTGCCGAATTTGACCTTGCCAATGGTGACGGCGGGAGCCGCTGAATTCGAAGAGCTCAAGGCAAATCCCTCATTTCGGCGCGACCATAGCGGCGATGAGGGTCGGATCAACCCTCTTCGGCCGGGACCGTTCGAATATCAGGGTTGCACCAAGGTTCCCCGCTGCGCCAAGCTCGTTACTTCACCGCCGAGAAAGCGGTCGGCGTCAGTATCTGGCTGACGATGTTGGCGACGATCTGGCCGTCGGCTTCCGACTTGGCCCGCGCCTCGAGCCAATCCGGATCGGTCATGAACGCGCCCCACTTCTTCTCGCGCTCGGCGAGGGTCTCCCAGGCCAGAAAATAGGTCAGCTCCTGGTTGGACTCACCGATCAGCGTCGTGAAGAAGCCGGCCTGCTTGATGCCGTGCTTCTCCCAGAGCTTCAGCGTGACCGTCTCGAACCGCTTCAAGAGCGCCGGCAAACGGCCAGGCACGCAGCGATACTGGCGCATTTCGAAGATCATTCATGTTCCTCCCTGATCAAGCGCAGCGGTTATAGCGATTGGCCGTGGTGCTGTCTTGAACCTCACCCGACCGCCCCGGCGGCGTTCCGCGCATGGCTGGTGCTCCCTTCACTGTCACTGCGTCGCAGCCGGTTCCCGCAATGCTGCCGCAATGATACGGCGGCTAGAATGGCTTGTTGAGGCTCAGGTGCGAGATCATGCGAATTTTGCTCGTCGAGGATGAGGCGGAGATGGCGGGCGCGCTGGCATCGGCCTTGAAGCGCTACGACATGGTGGTGGACCACGTGCCGACGCTCTGCGAAGCGGAGGAAGCGCTTTCCGCCGAAGTCCACGCCGCAGTCCTGCTCGACCGCCAGCTACCGGACGGTGACGGCCTTGCCCTGATCCCTAAGCTAAGGGCGCGCGCCGACGGCGTGCCATCATCGTCCTGACGGCCCGCGGCGAGCTCGCCGACCGTGTCGCCGGGCTCGACAGCGGCGCGGACGACTATCTGGCAAAGCCTTTCGCGGTCGAGGAATTGCTCGCGCGTCTGCGCGCGGTGTTGCGGCGGCCCGCCGGCCTCACGCCGGATGTCATCCGCGCCGGCCGCCTCGCCTTCGATGTCGGCCATCGCGAGGCGAGCATCGACGGCCACACGTTCGAGCTGTCGCGCCGCGAGTTGCTGGTGCTCGAAGCGCTGATCCGCCGCATGGGCCGGACCGTCCGCGCTCGGCGCTGGAAGAGGCCGTCTACAATTTCGACGACGAAATCCAGTCGAACGCGCTGGATACCCACATATCGCGGCTGCGCCGCAAGCTTGCCGAGGCGGATGCGGGTGTCGACATCCACGGCATTCGCGGCGTCGGCTATCTCCTGAAGAAGCTGCCGTGAGCAGGCACGCCGATCCCTATTGCCTGCGCTCGCGGCTGAGCTGGCGCCTGCTGTCGCTCCACGCCGCGCTGCTCGTCGCGCTGGTGGCCGTCATCATCACGGCGCTATGCGCCTCCGGCTTCGTGCTCGCCGCGCGCGACGAGGACCGTGTCATCGACGCCGTGCAGCATGCGCTGACCCGCGACGCACAGGGCGGCCTGATGCTGCGCGCGACGCCGGAGCTGAAACAGCTGCGCGCGGAGACGCCCGACCTGTGTTCCTGGTCCGTGACAGAGAGGGCCATTCGCTCAGCGAAGGCGCCGTGCCGGCCGAATTCGCCACGATCGGCGGGGCGCTCGACCACATCAGCCAGGCGCGGCTCGGCTGGCAGCTTTTCGAGGACGATCCACGCAAAGCCCCGGCGCGGCTGAAGCGCGTCGATGCCGACGCCGGCAATGTGCAGGTCATTACGGCGACGCAGGGCACGCTAACCGGCGCCAAGGCGGTGCTCATGACCTCGCTGATGTTTCTCGGCATCGCCCTGCCCGGCCTGCTCCTGATGGGAACGGCGACGTTGATCGCTACTCCGATGATCGTGCGGCGCGCCTTCAGAGGGCTCGACACGACGGCCGATCAGGCGCGTCGCATCGACATTCATCAGCGCGGCGCGCGACTGTCGGTGGACCAGATTCCGCTCGAGGTCGTGCCGCTCGTGACCGCCGTTAATGACGCACTGGCGCGGCTCGACGAAGGCTATGCCCGGCACAAGCGCTTCGTCGCCGATGCCGCGCACGAGCTGCGCACGCCGATCGCGATCCTGAACACGCGCCTGGAGTCGCTTCCGCCGGGACCAGACAAGACCCGCCTGATCGAGGATGCCGCGCGGCTCGCCACGCTCGCCGAGCAATTGCTCGATATCCAGCGGCTCGACCGCTGCGGGCACCCTTTCGCACGGATCAACCTCGTCGCAATCGCCCAGGGCGTCGCCGCCGAGCTGGCCCCGCTTGCCATCGCCGCGGGCTATGAGCTGGCGCTCGACGCACCGGAAACACCGATCGAGACACTCGGCGACACGATCGCGCTCGAACGCGCCCTGACCAACCTGGTGCAGAATGCCATCCAGCACGGCCCGCGCCGCGGCACGATCGGCGTCCGCGTCAGCAAGCCCGCATGCATCGAAGTCAACGACGAGGGCGCGGGCATTCCGCCCGAGCAACGCGAGACGATCTTCGAGCCATTTTATCGGCTCACGCCGCTGGACCGCGGCGCCGGCCTCGGCCTCAACATGGTTCGCGAGATCGTGCTGCTGCATGGCGGCGACGTCTCGGTGCTGGACGGAGCGAACGGCGGCGCATGCTTCCGGATCACATTGCCGCCGATCCGCAAGTGATCTTGGTCCGCATCACCTACGCAATGCTGCCGCAATGCACTCCCCTGAGATTGTGAGCCGCCTCTGATTTGCGAGGCGCGAAGCAAAATGCCGGAGTGCGCATGCCCAACGATTTTCTCTCGTTCTTCCTCGCCTGGATGTCGGCACCGCGTCAGGTCGGTGCGATCGCGCCGTCGAGCGCGGCGCTGGCGGATCTCATCACGCGCGAGATCGACGCTTCGACCGGCCCCATCCTCGAGCTCGGTCCCGGTACCGGCGCGTTCACCTACAAGCTGTTGAAGCGCGGCGTGCGCCAGGAAGACCTCACGCTGGTCGAATACGGCTCCGATTTCATGAAGCTGCTGCAGGTGCGCTTTCCCGGGGGCGCGCATATTGTGGATCGATGCGGCGCGGCTCACCACGCATCGCCTTTATGAGGGCGCGCCGGTCGGCGCCGTGGTGAGCGGATTGCCGCTGCTCAACATGTCAATGCGCAAAGTCGTCTCGATTGTCAGCGGCGCATTCAGCTACATCCGCCCCGGCGGCGCCTTCTATCAGTTCACTTACGGCATGAGCTGCCTGGTGCCGCGCCCGGTGCTCGACCGGCTGGGCCTGCGCGCCAAGCTGGTGGATCGGGCGGTGCTGAACGTACCACCCGCGGCCGTCTACAGGCTGACGCGGCGGCCGCAGATGAAAGTTGTCACGGGATTGCTTTCGCCCGAGCTTGCGACGCCGATGTTGCCGGGACGGATTGATCTGGCTGGCAATCGAGGATCGATGCCGCTCTCCGTAAGATCGTCAAGAAAGCGAGCTGAGGGGTCTAGACCAGCCGCGATTGCACCATCGCCGCCTGAATGAACGAGGCGAACAGCGGGTGCGGCTCGAAGGGGCGCGACTTCAGCTCGGGGTGGAACTGGACGCCGATGAACCAGGGGTGATCCTCGTACTCGACGATCTCCGGCAGCACGCCGTCGGGCGACAGGCCGGAGAATTTTAGGCCATGCTGCTCGAGGCGGTCCTTGTAGGCGGTGTTCACCTCGTAGCGGTGGCGGTGACGCTCGGAGATTTCGGTGGCGCCGCCATAGACCTCTGAGACGCGGCTGCCGCGATTGAGCGTTGCCGGATAGGCCCCTAGCCGCATCGTGCCGCCGAGGTCGCCGGCCTGCGAGCGCTTCTCGAGCTCGTTGCCGCGCAGCCACTCCGTCATCAGGCCGACCAGCGGCTCCTTGGTCGGACCGAATTCGGTGGAGTTGGCATCCTCGATACCGACGAGATTTCGCGCGGCCTCGATCACCGCCATCTGCATGCCGAAGCAGATGCCGAAATACGGCACGTCGCGCTCGCGTGCGAATTGCGCCGCCTTGATCTTTCCTTCCGCGCCGCGCTGGCCGAAGCCGCCGGGCACCAAAATGCCGTTGACGTGCTCGAGAAACGGCGCGGGATCTTCCTTCTCGAAGATCTCACTCTCGATCCAGTCGAGATTGACCTTCACCTTGTTAGCGATGCCGCCATGCGACAGCGCCTCGATCAGCGACTTGTACGCATCCTTCATGCCGGTGTACTTGCCGACGATGGCGATGGTGACGTTGCCCTCGGGATTGCGCACGCGTTCGTTGATTTCTTGCCAGCTGCGCAGCTCGGGCGGAATCCGCGAGGCGATGCCAAAGGCGGCGAGCACTTCGTCATCGAGGCCCGCATTGTGATAGGCCTCGGGCACGGCGTAGATGTTATCGACATCGCGCGCCTCGATCACGGCGCTTTCGCGCACGTTGCAGAACAGTCCGAGCTTGCGCCGCTCCTCCTTCGGGATCTCGCGGTCGGTGCGGCAGAGCAGGATGTCCGGCTGGATGCCGATCGAGCGCAACTCCTTCACGGAGTGCTGCGTCGGCTTGGTCTTGAGCTCGCCGGCGCTTGGGATGTAGGGCAGCAACGTGAGATGGATGTAGACGGCATGATCGCGCGGCAGCTCGTTCTTGAGCTGGCGGATCGCCTCGAAGAACGGCAGGCCCTCGATGTCGCCGACAGTGCCACCGATCTCGACCAGCACGAAGTCGTAATCGTCGTTGCCGTCGAGGACGAATTCCTTGATGGCGTTGGTGACGTGCGGAACCACCTGGATGGTCGCGCCGAGATAATCGCCGCGGCGCTCCTTGGAAATGATGTCCTGGTAGATGCGCCCTGTGGTGATGTTGTCGGCCTTGGTCGCAGGCCTGCCGGTGAAGCGCTCATAATGACCGAGATCGAGATCGGTCTCTGCGCCGTCATCGGTGACGAACACTTCGCCGTGCTGATACGGCGACATCGTTCCGGGATCGAGGTTGAGATAGGGGTCGAGCTTGCGGAGGCGGACCTTGTAGCCCCGGGCCTGCAACAGCGCACCGAGTGCCGCTGAAGCCAGACCCTTGCCGAGCGAAGAAACCACGCCGCCGGTGATGAATATGTACCGCGCCATGGGACTTAACCTCTAATCCCCTAAATTCGATTCGCCAAAGCGATTCGCATTCCGCCCCAAAGATTCTGCGGGCCTGTGGGTGATCCAGAACTGAGAGTGGTGACAGTGCCTTGATGGGGATTTTTGATGCAGGACGGTAGCAGCCGCCCTGCATGGCCCCCCTGCTTTATTTTTATTGCGAGCGCGGCACCTGCGGGCCGGCAGGCGCCTGGTTCTGCTGCTGCTCGTCGGCCTTCTTCAGCGAATCCAGGATACCGCCCGAGGTCGGCGGCGCGATCGGGGATCCGCCGGCCGGCTGAGTCTGCCCAGGCTGGCCGATGATCGACGACGGCTTGCGGTCATAACCGGCGTACCAGGACAGGAACAGGCTGGTCAGGAAAAAGCCCGCAGCCAGGATCGCGGTCGTGCGCGACAAGAGGTTTGCGGTGCCGCGGCTCGACATGAAACCCGCGCCTCCGCCCATGCCGAGGCCGCCGCCTTCCGACTTCTGGAGCAGGACGGCGCCGATCATGACGGCGACGATCATGAGGTGGATGACGATGACAACGGTCTGCATAGTATCCTTCCGTCATAAGCGGGCGGCGCCTGACGGCGGCCGATCGCGCTTCGCGGGTTTTCCTGAAGTTGCGCGGTGTTACACGATCGGAGGGGGTATTGCCACCCCCGATCGGATCCGGACCCACGGTTTGGATGAGCTAGGGACAGCCCTTCGCGATCGCAAGGAAATCAGCTGCTTTCAGGCTGGCCCCGCCGACCAGCGCGCCGTTGACGTTCTTCACGGCCATCAGCTCGGCCGCGTTCGCGGGCTTGACCGAGCCGCCGTAAAGGATCCGCATCCTGGCACCATCGGCTTTGAACCGGGACGTCAGGAGTTCCCGGATAAAGCCATGAATCTGCTCGACATCCTGGGATGTGGGGGTGAGGCCGGTGCCGATCGCCCAGACCGGCTCATAGGCGACGATCAGATTGGCCGCGCTGGAGCCGTCCGGCAGCGAGCCGTCGAGCTGGCCGCGCAGGATGTCCAGGGTCTGGCCGGCATCACGCTGGCCCTGCGTCTCGCCGATGCAGACGATCGCGGTCGCCCCGGCGCGCCAGGCTGCCTCGGCCTTCTGCCGGACCAGGGCATCGCCCTCGCCGTGGTCGGCGCGGCGCTCGGAATGGCCTACGATGATGGCAGTAGCGCCCGCATCCACCAGCATTTCGGCGGCGACATCGCCGGTATGGGCCCCGGAGACCTTGGGATGGCAGTCCTGGGCTCCCACCGTCACTTTCTTGCCGCGCGCCCTGTCGGCGAAGGCCGCGATCAGGGTTGCCGGTGGGCAGACCAGCAGGTCGGCCCTTCCAGCCACGTCTGCCGCGCCGTTGAGCATGGCGTCGAATTCCGCAACCTGGGCCTTCAGGCCGTTCATCTTCCAGTTGCCGGCGATCAGCGGTCGGATGGCGTCGGTCATGTCAATGTCCAGCAAATGAGGTTTGTGGATGCGCTAGCAGAGCTGTCGCGCCAGTTCCAGACCTCGGGGCTTTTAACCGCAGCTTCGAGCAGCCGCTTGAGGCGAGGTTGCGGGGGGAAAGCCGCCACTTTATGATGATCTATCAATTTGGTGACGCGCTTTTGCGGAATCTGCATTAAGACGCGCTCCCGTTCCCCTCCTGCCAAACAAGTTGGACCAAATGCTTCGAGGAATGCGCAAGGCCTCATCAAACTGGCTCGGCAAGACCATTATGGCCGTGGTGATGGGCGTGTTGATTGTCAGTTTCGGCATTTGGGGCATCGCCGACATCTTCCGCGGCTTCGGGCAGTCCACGGTGGCCAAGATCGGCAGCACCGAGATTTCGCTCAACGAGTTCCGCCAGATCTACACGGACCGCCTGCAACAGATCAGCCGCCAGTTCGGCCGTCCGCTGACCCCCGATCAGGCGCGCGCCTTCGGGCTCGACCGCCAGGTGCTGCAGCAGACCATTGCGGAGGCCGCTCTCGACGAGGAGGGGCGTCGGCTCGGGCTCGGCCAGTCCGACGAGCAGATCCGCCAGGTCATCATGAACGACCCGAGCTTCAAGGGCGTCGGCGGCAACTTCGATGCGAACCGCTTCCAGGCCGTGATCCGCAATTTCGGCTACACCGAGCAGCGCTACGTCGCCGAGCAGCGCAAGGTGTCGCTGCGCCGGCAGATCACCGGCACGATCGGCGCCGGCCTCGAGCCGCCGAAAACCATGCTCGACGTACTGACGCGCTTCCAGAACGAGCAGCGCGCCATCGAGTTCGTCAGGCTTGACGCCGCGCAGGCAGGCGCCATCGATGCGCCCTCGCCCGAGACGCTCGCCGCCTATTTCGAGGATCACAAGGTCCAGTTCCGCGCGCCCGAATATCGCAAGATCGCCTTCGTCGTGGTCTCGCCGGAGGAGATCGGCAAGTGGACCGATGTCTCGGACGAGGACGCCAGGAAAGTGTTCGACCAGCGCAAGGACCGGCTCGGCACGCCGGAGAAGCGCCAGATCCAGCAGATCGTGTTTGCGAACATGGCCGACGCGCAGACCGCACGCGAGCGCCTCGTCGGCGGGACGTCGTTCGAGGACCTCGGCAAGGAGCGCGGGCTGAGCGCCTCCGACGTCGACCTCGGGCTTGTGACCAAGTCTTCGCTCGATTCCGCCGTTGGTGAAGCCGCCTTCGCGCTTCCTGCCGGCGAGATCAGCCAGCCGATCCAGGGCGGGCTTGGCGTCGCGATCGTCAAGGTCGACAAGATCGAGCCGGGCAAGGAGGCGGACTACGCGAGCGTTGCCGGCGATATCAAGCGCGAGATCGCGACCGAGCGCGCGCGCGTCAAGGTCGCCGATCTCCGCGACAAGATGGAGGACGAGCGTGGGGGCGGCTCCAGCGTGGTCGACGCGGCGCAGAAGCTCGGGCTCACGGCCGTGACCATCGACGCCGTTGACCGTTCCGGCCGCGCCCCGAACGGCCAGCCGGTCGCCAACATTCCGCAGGGTCTCGACGTGGTGTCGCAGGCCTTTAACACCGACGTCGGCGTCGACAACGACCCGATCTCGTTCAAAGGCGGCTATGTCTGGTACGACGTCCTCGCCATCACGCCCTCGCGCGACCGCAATCTCGACGAGGTCCGCGACCAGGTCGAGGCGCGCTGGCGCCAGGACCAGGTCGCGGCCAAGCTGAAGGCCAAGGCGACCGAGATGGTGCAGAAGCTCGAATCCGGCGGCAAGCTCGCCGATGAGGCCGCTGCGATCGGCGCCAAAGTCGAGACCGCAACCGGCTTCAAGCGCGACGATTCGCCTGCCGGCGTGCCCGCAACTGTCGTGTCGGCGGCCTTCCGTACCGCCAAGGACGGCGTCGGGCAGACGCCCGTGAGCGGCGGCAGCGAAGTGATCGTCTTCCGCGTCACCGACATCGTCGAACCCACGGTCGACGCAGCCTCCGAGGCGGTGAAGAAGCTGAAGGACAGTCTCGACCGTGCGCAGACCGAGGAGCAGGTCGCTTCCTACGTCAACAAGCTTGAAACCGACATCGGGACCACCATTAATCAGGCCGCCTTCGCGCAGGTGACCGGCGCGAACCAGTGAGTTGAAAGCACGCGATGGACGACCTGAAATCGATCATTGGAAAAGTGGCGACCGGCGCCAGCCTGTCGCGTGACGAAGCCGCCTCCGCCTTCGATGCCATGATGTCCGGCGAGGCCACGCCCTCGCAGATGGGCGGCCTGTTGATGGCGCTCAGGGTGCGCGGCGAGACCGTGGACGAGATCACCGGCGCTGTGACGGCGATGCGCTCCAAGATGCTGACCGTGACGGCGCCGCCTGATGCGGTCGACATCGTCGGCACCGGCGGCGACGGCTCCGGCTCCGTCAATGTCTCGACATGCGCCTCCTTCATCGTCTCCGGCGCTGGCGTGCCGGTGGCCAAGCATGGCAACCGCGCGCTGTCGTCGCGCTCGGGCGCCGCTGACGTGCTGGCCTCGCTCGGCGTGAAGATCGACCTCAGACCCGAGCAGGTCGGACACTGCGTGCGCGAATGCGGCATCGGTTTCATGTTCGCCCCCGCGCACCATCCCGCGATGAAGAACGTCGGCCCGACCCGGGTCGAGCTCGCGACGCGCACGATCTTCAATCTGCTCGGTCCGCTCTCCAATCCGGCCGGCGTGAAGCGGCAGATGGTCGGCGTGTTTTCGCGGCAATGGGTGCAGCCGCTGGCGCAGGTGCTCAAGAACCTCGGCTCGGAGTCCGCCTGGGTAGTGCACGGCTCCGACGGCCTCGACGAGATCACCCTCACCGGCCCGACTTTCGTCTCCGCGCTCCACAATGGCGAGATCCGGAATTTCGAGGTGACGCCCGAGGAGGCCGGCCTATCGCGCTGCGAGACGGGCGCACTCAAAGGCGGCGACGCCGATGCCAACGCCATCGCGCTGAAAAGCGTGCTCGACGGCAGACCGAGCCCGTACCGCGACGTCGCGCTGATCAACGCCGCCGCCGCGCTCGTCGTGGCCGGACGCGCCAAGGACCTCAAGGAAGGGGTGGCGATCGGCGCAAAATCGCTCGACAGCGGCGCCGCGAGCGCGCGGCTGAAACATCTGATCGCGGTCTCGAACGGCTGAGCCTGACATGTCGGATATCCTGACCAAGATTGAGGCCTACAAGCGCGAGGAGATTGCCGCGGCCAAGCGCGCGCAGCCGCTCTCGATTGTCGAGGCAAAGGCCAAGGCGCAAGCCGCCCCGCGCGGCTTCGTGCGCGCGATCAAGGCGAAGCACGCCAATGGCGACTACGCGCTGATCGCCGAGATCAAGAAGGCCTCGCCGTCGAAGGGACTGATCCGCGCCGATTTCGATCCGCCCCAGCTTGCCAAAGCCTATGAGGCCGGCGGCGCCGCCTGCCTCTCGGTGCTGACCGACACGCCTTCGTTCCAGGGCCATCTCGACTTCATGTTGGCGGCGCGCGCGGCAACCTCGCTGCCGGTGCTGCGCAAGGACTTCATGTTCGACACCTACCAGGTGGCGGAGGCTCGCGCGCATGGCGCCGATTGCATCCTGATCATCATGGCCGCGCTCGACGATGCGGCTGCCAGAGACCTCGAAGATGCCGCCTTCGCCTACGGCATGGATGTGCTGATCGAGATCCACGACCGCACCGAGCTCGACCGCGCGCTGAAACTTCGTTCGCCGATGATCGGCGTTAACAACCGTAATTTGCGCAGCTTCGAAACCACCCTTGCGACCAGCGAGGCTCTGGCGCCGCTGATCCCCGGGGACCGGCTGATGGTCGGCGAGAGCGGCCTCTTCACAGCCGCGGATCTTGCGCGGCTCGAGCGCGTCGGCATGTCGACCTTCCTCGTCGGCGAGAGCCTGATGCGGCAGGCCGACGTCACCGCCGCCACGCGCACGCTGCTGGCGCGCGAGACGGCGCCGCGCGCGACGGGTACGCGCTGACATGGCGCGCAAGCCATCCAAGACAATCCCAGCCAGGTCGAAGGCCGGCGCTGCCCTCACCCATATCGGCGAGTCCGGCGAAGCGCGGATGGTGGACGTCTCGGACAAGCCCGCGACCGAGCGGCTTGCGGTGGCGGAAGGCCGCGTCATCATGACCGAGGCGACGCTCGAGCTGATCGTGTCCGGCAACGCCAAGAAGGGCGACGTGCTCGGGACTGCGCGCATTGCCGGAATCATGGCCGCCAAGCGCACCTCCGAGCTGATCCCGCTCTGCCATCCACTCGCGCTATCGAAGGTCACGGTCGACATCGGGCCCGACGCGAAACTGCCGGGTTGCCTCGTCCGCGCCAGCGTGAAGGTTACCGGTCCCACCGGCGTCGAGATGGAGGCGCTCACCGCCGTCTCGGTCGCCTGCCTCACGATCTACGACATGATCAAGGCGGTGGAGCGCGGCGTACGCATCGAGGGCATCCATCTCGTCGAGAAGCTCGGCGGCAAGTCCGGCCATTACCGCGCCTGACCCGCGGACTTCAGCGATCCACCCTCTGCGCCGCGCACATCGGTTGCCTTTGCACCCGGCCGTTCACATCGCGTTAACCGCGCTTCCTAACTTCGCCTCCATACCGTTCCCGTAAACCAACGGGTGTTTTCGAGGTCAGGAATTGATCCTGGCGTGTGCACGGCAATGATCCAGCATGATGACGAGATTCGGCAGTCGCCTCTTTGACCAGGCCTTCGTGCGCAGCGGACCGATCCGCTGGCTGGTGGTGGGCGGCACGCTGCTGATCGCGGCGATCGCCGTCGGCGCGACGCTGATGGCGCAGAATTTCCGCGAACGTGCGCTGCGCAACTCCGGCCGCGAGCTGGAAAACACCGTGCTGATGCTCGCCCATCATTTCGACCAGCAATTGCAGGATTTTGCGGTCATCCAACGGGATTTCGTCGACCACGTCCGCGCGACGGGCATCCGTGACGCGGAGGATTATCGCAGGCGCCTGTCGGGGCAGGACGTCCACCGGATGCTGCGCTCGAAGATCGAGGCGTTGCCCTACATGGGCGGGGTCAACGTCATCGACGCCGAAGGCAATCTCGTCAACTCGTCGACGGCATGGCCCGCCCCGAAAGTGAACGTTGCCGATCGCGCCTATTTCCGCACCTTCAAATACGATCCGCATTCGCCTGACGTGCTGATCGAGCCGCTGCACAGTCGCATCTCGGGTGCCTGGACCATCCTGATCGTGCGCAAGATCCTGGGGCCGAACGGCGAGTTCCTGGGCGTCGTCGGGCGCGGTATCGAGCCCGCTAATTTCGAGAAATTCTTCGCTTCCGTCGTGCTCGGCGAAGGCGCGACGATCTCGATGCTGCATCGAGACGGCACGCTGCTCGCCCGCTATCCGCTTTCCAGCGAATTGATGGGACGGAATTTCAAAACCGGCCCGTTCTCGCAACAGAGGGTTTTCGGGCTCGATCACTTCGCCGGCCGCTTCGTGAGCCCCGTCGACGGAGAAGACCGGCTGATCTCCTCCCGTGCCCTGCCCCACTTCCCGATCCTGATCATGGCCACCATGACGCGCGCGGCGGCCCTGACGGACTGGCGCGAGCAGATTAGGATCCTGATCTCGGTCGCCGCGTCTTCTGCGCTCGCCATCGCGGGCGTGCTGATCGCGATCGTGCGCAAGCTATTGGAGCAGCACCGCCTCTCGCGGGAACGGCTGATGCTGGAAATGCAGCGTCTCGACCGCGCCGTCAACAACATGACTCAGGGCCTTCTGCTGTTCGATTCCGAGCGGCGGCTCGTGATCTGTAACCAACGCTACATCGACATGTACGGGCTGTCGGCTGCGACCGTGAAGCCCGGTTGCAGCTTCCACGACATCATCGCCCATCGCAAAGCGACGGGCTCGTTCACCGGCGATGTCGACGACTACGTTGCGCGCGTACTGAGCGGCGTCCATGTGCGCAACGCCATGGTCGTCGACACCTCCGACGGCCGTTCGATCCAGATCGTCAACGAGCCGCTTGCGGACGGCGGTTGGGTGGCGACGCATGAGGATATCACCGAGCGCCGCCGGATTGAGGCGCGCATCACCCACCTCGCCCATTACGACGCGCTGACCGATCTGCCCAACCGCACCATGTTCCACGAGCATCTGCGGCAAGAGCTGGCCGCCATCACTGAAGGCGAACAGATCGCGGTGCACTATATCGATATTGACGAGTTCAAGGGCGTTAACGACGCGCTTGGCCATCTCGTCGGCGACGAGCTGCTCAAGTCGATCGCGCAGAGCCTGCGCCGCTGTGCCGGCCCGGCGGATTTCGTGGCCCGGCTCGGGGGCGACGAATTCGCCATCGTGCAGAGCGCGGTGACCTCGCCGGACCAGGTCAACGATCTCGTCGCACGGGTCTTCCAGGCCATCCGCACCCCTTTCGACTGCATGGGCCATCATCTCACCGCGGACGCCAGCATCGGCATTGCGCTGGCGCCGGAACACGGCGAGGTGCTCGATCAGATCCTGAAGAACGCGGACATGGCGATGTATGCCGCCAAAGCCGCCGGACGCCGCACCTATCGCTTCTTCGAGCCGGATATGGACGCTAAGGTTCGCGAGCGGCGGCAGCTCGAGATCGACCTGCGTCACGCCATCGCCCATGGCGGCCTCGAGGTCTATTACCAGCCCTGCCTCGGCCTGAAGGATGACCGCATCACCGGCTGCGAGGCGCTCGTGCGCTGGCGCCATCCCGAGCGCGGCATGGTCTCGCCAGCCGAGTTCATCCCGATTGCCGAAGACACCGGCCTGATCAACGAGATCGGCGAGTGGGTGCTGGCGACCGCCTGCCGGGACGCAGCCAACTGGCCCGACGACATCCGCCTCGCCGTCAACGTCTCGCCAGTGCAATTCAAGAGCGGCACGCTGGCGCTCAAGATCATGGCGGCCCTGGCCGCCTCGAACCTCCCGGCTAGCCGGCTCGAGCTCGAGATCACCGAGGCCGTGCTGATCCGCGACGACGAAGCAGCGCTGGCGATCCTGCACCAGCTTCGCGCCATCGGCGTGCGCATCGCGCTGGACGATTTCGGCACCGGCTACTCGTCGCTGAGCTATCTGCACCGCTTCCCCTTCGACAAGATCAAGATCGACCGCTGCTTCGTCGAAGACATCGCCGGCCCCGACGGCTCCGCCAGCATCGTCCAGGCCGTCGTCAACTTAGCGGGCGCCCGCCGCATGACCACCACGGCCGAGGGCGTCGAAACCGAAGAGCAGCAGCGTCTGCTCCGGGCGCTCGGTTGTTCGGAGATGCAGGGCTATCTTTTCAGCGCCGCAAAACCGGCCGACAAGATGCTGGAGCTGTTCGCGCTGCATCGCAGCCGTCTCGCCCGACGCGAAGGCAGCGAGAGCCGACGCCGCGAGGCCGGTTAGGCTTCGAAGACTGCGCCGCAAACGAAATCGCCCAGAAGCGGTCATCCGCTCCCGGGCGATCCATGTCTGAAGGCCGTCAGGTCTAGTTCGGCACCGCAGCCTTCGTCGCGCGCTTGGCGGCGACGGCATTCGCGGTGACGCCGTGAAGGAAGTCATAGGCCGCATGCAGCGCCTTGTCGTCCTTCTCCTCCGGCGGGACGTAGGATTGGGAACCGGTCTGCTCAGTGCCATCGGCGGCCGACAGGTGCCCGCGCATCTGGGACTCCGCCATGGTATCCATCCGGCCCTTCAGCTCGGGCGGCACGTCCTGGAGGATCTCGACGTCGGGCGCGACCCCCTGGGCCTGGATCGAGCGGCCCGACGGCGTGTAGTAGCGCGCCGTGGTCAGCGCCAGCGCACCGTTGCCGGCGCCGAGCGGAATGATCGTCTGCACCGAGCCCTTGCCAAACGAGCGCGTGCCGATGATCGTCGCGCGCTTGTGATCGTGCAGGGCGCCGGCCACGATCTCGGAAGCCGACGCCGAGCCGCCATTGACCAGAACCACCAGCGGCTTGCCCTTGGTGAGATCGCCGCCATGCGCGGTGAAGCGCTGGGTTTCTTCCGGATTGCGCCCGCGGGTCGAGACGACCTCGCCACGCTGGAGGAATGCGCTCGACACCGAGACGGCCTGGTCGAGCAGGCCGCCGGGATTGTTGCGCAGGTCCACAACATAGCCTGCGAGCTTCTCCGGAGGGACCTCCTTGGAGACCGACGCGATCGCCTTCTTCAGGCCGTCGGTGGTCTGCTCGTTGAACGAGGTGATGCGGATATAGCCGATGTCGCCATTCTCGACGTGGAAGCGCACCGGGCGCACATGGATGATCTCGCGGGTGATCGCGACGTCGAGCGGCGCGTCGGCACCCTTGCGCACGATGGTGAGCTTGGTCTTGGTGGCGACCGGCCCCTTCATCTTGTTGACGGCCTGCTCGAGCGTCATGCCCTGCACGGCCTCGCCGTCGATCTTGCTGATGAGGTCGCCGGACATGATGCCGGCCTTCGAGGCCGGCGTGTCGTCGATCGGCGAGACGACCTTGACGAGGCCATCCTCCATCGTGACCTCGATGCCGAGCCCGCCAAACTCGCCGGAGGTGGTCTCCTGCATCTCGGTCCAGGCCTTGGCATTCATGTAGCGCGAGTGCGGATCGAGCGAGGTCACCATGCCCGTGATCGCGCCTTCGATCAGCTTGGCATTGTCGGGCTTCTCAACATAGTTCGCCTTGACCCGCTCGAACACTGCGCCGAACAGATTGAGCTGGGAATAGGCATCGTCCGCGCTCGCCGCCGCCCGTGCCGCCCACACGCTGCCGTGGGGACTGGCTACCAGAAGGGTCAGACACACTCCCGTGAGCGCGCCCAGGGGGAACAGCAGGGTTTTCCGCATGGATAGGCTGGCCTTTTGCTTAGCGGTTCTGTTGAGGGCTTATCTCTCGGGCTTGGAAGCCGCCATGCAAATGGCGATCCAGGTCACCTCTCACAACACCATTCTGGTTTCTTCAAGGCCGCCTGGAAGGCCGGCGGCGGTACGCCGGCGAAATCCCTTCGCTTCGGCTTAAACTTTTGGCAACGTTCCGAAACCGCTTCGCGCAACGCGGCATCGGTCGGCCGCCCACGCCTCGCAGCTATGCGATTTTAGGATGGTTTTGGAGGGCCGGACACGCTAGGCGATGGCGACAAGACTTCAAATTCTCGGGAGGACAACAATGAATGACGCGCCCCGCATCCGGCCGGACAGGAACGTCGAACTCGGCGCCAGCAACGAGCCGTTCCAGAACCTGCACGAGTTCATCCGGAAGGCGCGCGCCAACCTCAACCAGAATGCCTGGGACTACATCGTCGGCGCTGCCGAGACCGAGACCACGATGCGCCGCAACCGCATGGCGCTGGACGAGATCGCCTTCCGCCCGCGCGTGCTGCGCGACGTTCGCAAGGTCGACGGCTCCGTCGAGCAGTTCGGCCGCAGGATGCGGCTGCCGGTGGTGCTCGCCCCCGTCGGTGCGCTGGAGATCTTCGATCCCGATGGCGCGGCAAGCGTCGCGCGCGCCGCCGGCACCTTCGGTGCGGCGCACATGTTGAGCTCGGTGTCCGAGCCGGGGCTCGAGAAGACCGGCGAGGCCGCGCCCGACGCGCTGCGGCTCTATCAGCTCTATGTCCGCGGCGACGATGCCTTCGTCGCCGATGTCGTCAGCCGGAGCGAGAAGAACGGCTATGCCGCGTTCTGCCTGACTGTCGACACCGCCCATTACAGCCGTCGCGAACGTGACATCGCCAAGCGCTACGTTCGCGAAAGCCGCCTGCGCGCGACCGGCGGCGATTTCCAGAAGGGTCTGGAATGGCGGACGGTGAAGATGATCAAGGACAAGTTCAGGATCCCACTGATCCTGAAGGGCATCGCCACCGCCGAGGACGCTCAGATCGCGATCGATCACGGTGTCGAGTGGATCTACGTCTCCAACCATGGCGGCCGTCAGCTCGATCACGGCCGCGGCGCCATGCATGTGCTGCCTGAAATCGTCGAGGCGGTGAAGGGCCGCGCCAAGATCATGGTCGATGGCGGCTTCTGCCGCGGCACCGACATCGTCAAGGCGATCGCGGCCGGCGCCGACATCGTCGGCATCGGCCGGCTGCAATGCTGGGCGCTGGCCGCGGCCGGCGAAGCAGGCGTGATGCGAATGCTGGAACTGCTGGAGGACGAAGTGCTGCGCTGCCTCGGCCTCCTGGGTGCCACCTCGTTCGCCGAAGTCGACAAATCCTGCCTGCATCAGGCGACCGCAACGAATGCGCCGAGCGTGTTCAGCGCGTTCCCGCTGTTCGACCACGAGCCCTACCGATACTGAAAAGTGAAAGAACGCGATGACCTCACTCTCCCCCGGTAGCGCCGATGCGCTCCTGTTCGATCTCGGCCGCGTGGTGCTCGATATCGATTTCTCCAAGGCGATCGCCTGCTGGGCGGGGCATGCGGGCTGCCAGCCCGAGGCCATCGTCGCACGCTATGTGCGTGACGAGGCCTACCGGCTGCACGAGGTCGGCAAGATCAGCGACGAGGATTATTTCCAATCGCTGCGTTCATCGCTCGGGATCGGCATTTCCGACGCGCAATTTCTGGAGGGATGGAACGCGATCTTCGCCGGCGAGATGCCTGAGATCGCCGAGCTCTTGCCGCGCGCGGCGAAGCAGGTGCCGCTATATGCCTTCTCCAACACCAACCGGCCACATGTCGACTATTTCTCGAAGGAATATGCCGGGGTGCTCGGGCATTTCCGCGAGCTCTATCTGTCGTCCAGCATCGGCCTGCGCAAACCGGATGCAGAGGCGTTCGATCATGTCGTGGCGGCGATCGGCCTGCCAGCCAGCCGAATCGTCTTCTTCGACGACCTTGCCGAGAACATCGAGGGGGCGCGAGCGCGTGGACTGACGGCGGTGCATGTCACCTCGCCCGGTGATGTCGGCAAGGCCTTGCTAGCGTTGGGAATTTGACCACCGATGCCGACCGGATCGGGTCGGGTTCCGGGCACCCAAATCCGCTCGGGTAGGGACCAATTCACTTTGTACATTTTTGTACAGAGTTCCGGGAACGGAATACCTCCCTCCGGACTCTATGAGTCCGTTGGGACGTCTACATCGGACTTATTCTCGTGCTGGGCAAAGCCTACCTCACAAAGCAAGCCTCCTTGCTGCTCGAATTCGCCAAGACCACCTCGGATTCGCGCCTCTCCGCCAAGCTGATCAGCAAGGCCGCCGACCTAAAGTCGCAGGCCGATCCGCTGCCGGACAAGGATCAAAGCCCCAAAGCTCCGGACGTGACAGCCGGCGTCAGTTCGGGCGAACAGACGCAGAGTTGATCCGATGCTGGCCGTGGCGCTCATCCTTGTCGTCCTCGCCATGGCTATCCTCGTACCGGTCTGTCTCGCCTTCCGGATCATGCCGTGACCGGTCTGCGCACGATTCTTCATGACGGAGATCACGCAGGATAAATCATCCTGTCGGCGCCTTTGCCTCACGCCTGCACTCGGCTAGAACTTTCGCCGCCCATTGCCGATATGCTCAGCAGGAGTTTCCGCCCTTGGCCTTGATGCCGGTTTCTGACGCGCTTGCCGCGGTGCTGGCAGGTGCGGAGCCGCTGCCTGAAGCGATGGTTTCCCTCAACGAGGCCTATCATCGCGTGCTCGCACGCGATGTCGCGGCGCTGCGCACACAGCCGCCGGAAGCAATGTCGGCGATGGACGGCTACGCGGTGCGCGCGAGCGATGCAACAAAGCTCGATAGTGCGCTCACCTTGATTGGCGAGGTGGCGGCGGGTCGTCCATTCGCGGGAACGCTGGGCCCCGGCGAAGCCGTGCGGATCTTCACCGGCGGCGTCATTCCCAACGGTGCCGACGCAGTCGTGATCCAGGAGGACACGGTTGCGGACGGCAAGCGCATCACGATCAAGGAAGCCGCCATTGCCGGCCGCCACATCCGCCCCGCGGGCGTCGACTTCTCCGAAGGCGACCTGCTCCTGCGCAAGGGAACCCGTCTCACCGAGCGCGATCTCGCACTCGCCGCCGCCATGAATCATCCGCAGCTTGCCGTCTGCCGCCGTCCGAAGGTCGCGATCCTCGCCACCGGCGACGAACTGGTAATGCCGGGAACCACGCCCGGTCGCGGCCAGATCGTCTATTCCAACGGCTACGCCCTGCACGCGCTCGCCCGCAGCGAGGGGGCCGATACCATCGACCTTGGCATTGTCGCCGATACGCTGGAGGCCACCACTGCCGGCATCCGCCGCGCCCGCGAGAGCGGCGCCGAGATCCTGGTCACGAGCGGCGGCGCGTCGGTCGGCGACCACGATCTGGTCCAGCAGGCGCTGAGGGACGAAGGCGTCGCGATGGCGTTCTGGAAGATCGCGATGCGCCCGGGCAAGCCGATGATGCATGGGCGGCTCGGCGGGATGCGCGTGATCGGCCTGCCGGGTAATCCCGTGTCATCCTACGTGTGCGCCTTCCTGTTCCTGGTGCCGCTGATTCGCGCCTTGTCGGGACGATCCGTGATTCATCACCGACAAGAGCGCGCCGTGCTCGGCCGCGATGTGGACGCAAACGATATGCGCGCGGACTATCTGCGCGCACATCTGGAGACGCGCGACGACGGCACGCTGGTGGCCCTTCCCGTCGATCACCAGGATTCCTCGCTGCTTGCGAATCTCGCTGCAGCACAGGCACTTCTCGTCCGCGCACCGTTCGCTCCGAAGGCAGAGGCCGGCTCGCCTTGCGAGGTGCTGCGCCTGCCCGTCTGAACGCATCCACTACACGCGTTCCGCGAACTTTGCCGCGTTCACGGTAAATTAAGCAGTTGCGGAACACATATGGAACATATAGTGTCCGTTCATGATTTGTTTCGAGCATGTAGCGGTCTACCGCTCCAATTCAGCGTCTCGGAATCGAACGACATCAACCGGGGGACTTTGGTCGAGATGTTAACGCGCAAACAATACGAGCTTCTGCGGTTCATCAGCGAACGTCTGAAGGAAAGCGGCGTGCCGCCCTCCTTCGACGAGATGAAGGATGCGCTCGACCTGCGCTCGAAATCGGGCATCCATCGCCTGATCACTGCGCTCGAGGAGCGCGGCTTCATCCGCCGCCTGCCCAACCGCGCCCGCGCCATCGAGGTGATCAAGCTGCCCGAGCTCCAGGCCGCCGCCGGCAGCCGCCGCGGCTTCACGCCGAGCGTCATCGAGGGCAATCTCGGCAAGGTGCGCGCGAGCTCCAGTTCTTCCGCGGACGAGGGCGAGCGTCCCGTTGCGGTGCCCGTGATGGGTCGCATCGCGGCCGGCACGCCGATCGAAGCGTTGCAGACCCGCAGTCACACCATCAGCGTGCCGCCCGACATGCTCGGCTCAGGCGAGCACTACGCACTCGAAGTGCGCGGCGATTCGATGGTCGAAGCTGGCATTCTCGATGGCGACATGGCGCTGATCCAGCGTAACGAGAGCGCCGATACCGGCGACATCGTGGTGGCCCTGATCGACGACGAGGAAGCGACGCTCAAGCGCTTCCGCCGCCGGGGGGCGTCGATCGCGCTCGAGCCCGCCAATGCCGCCTATGAGGTGCGCATCCTGCCGCCGAACCGGGTGAAGATTCAGGGCAAGCTGATCGGGCTGTACCGCAAGTACTGAGACGAGCTAGCGGTCATTCGATACCAATGATTCCGATTGGAGCGGACGACGGTCCGCTCCAGCTGGATAGTCTTTTGGTCTTGCGCAGATTATCCGGCCCCTCTCTCCGGCGCTCCATCCTCGGCATGCGGCCCCAAGCACTCATCGCTTGTGAAGAGATCTTAGGAGATTACGATGTGCAGGATCGCCTTAAGCGCCTTCGCAGCGTGCTGATCGCTTGATCGGCCGCGCAAGCATTCGCAACTCAATTGCAGCACCACGCACGCAAGTCGGCGCACGCAGGGAGCGAGCATTTCCGCAACGCCCGAACTGCCATCGACCGACAGCCACGGCGAAGCTGGCCACATTCCCCTGGTCGGCGCCCGTAGGCCACGGGCGCTCGCATCCGCCGAATGCACTGAAGCGAGCTTTGTTCCTATGGCTTCGGGAAAGATAATGTGATCGCGTCCGGCAACGCCAGCCGCAGATTTGCCTACAACGGAGCAGAGCGTTACGTGCTTCCACTCTGATAGAGGCTTGCGCCTCCGAAGGAGGCGCGGGTTGCTATCTTCGAATGAGGAGCACCCGATGTGTGACTACAGCCTGCATGCCGTTGCATCTCGCCCCGCCGAAGTCGGCGAGACGATCGTGTCGACAACGTTCCGCGGCACCTCAACGCGCGGCTTTGCTTCCGCGGCCGATCCGACCGTGGCCGTCTGCCTGCTGCCGGGAACGGAGCTCGCCTTCGCCGACAACGTCCGTTACGATAATCGCTGGATCTGGACGCGCACCATCAACTCCCGCGTCGGCAAGTTCGGCAAGATCGATCCGCACATACCCGACCGCCATCATGACGCGATCGAATTCCCCGACGGCAAATACGTGCTGGTGACGCAGCTCGTCGAAGGCCAGCGCGCAACCGTGCTGCAATTGCCGGTGACGCAGCCGGTCAGCGAGCGCGAGCACAAGCCGCAGATCGTCGCCGATAGCCGGTCGACGATCACGCGCTTGCCGATTGGCTGAGCCGTCCCCGCCCGCGGGGTCGGGCCAGGATTGAAATTGCCATCGCCGGCCGAGGCCGGCGAGATGGTAAGATTTAATGCTGCGGAACGTCCGGTCGGACCCGGACCTACTCTTCGCGTTTGTTTTTAATCGTCCGGCGCCTAATCGTCGACCTGCAGGTCGGTCTCCGCCGGCGTTGCATCCCGGTTGCGGGCCGCGGCCGTCCTCGGCACAAGGCTGCCGTCGAAATCACCCTCGCCGGCGCCGGCCGGCAGCCAGGGACGGCTTGTGCCTCTTGCTCTCACCGCCTGAATCGCAAAGCCGTCACCACGCTGCGTCAATGCCAGCGCGCCTTGGCTGGCGAGACGTTGCCGGTCGACCACCATCGCCGCGCAATCGGGCGGCGCGGGGCGCGTCGTGACCACCAGCGCGGCACGACTGCAATCCTCAGCCAGCGCATCGATGCGCAGGGAAAGCGCGACCAGCCGACCGTCGGCAAGCGGCGTCACACAGCCGGACTCATCGCACGACACGCCGTCAGCCAGCGAGCTACTCCCGGCATCGCGCGGATCGGCGTCGGCAGCTAACCACTGTTTGAGCAGAAAGCCATCCTTGCTCGCCCGGATCACATGCAACTGCCCGTCCCTGCCCCGCACCGCGACGCTGGCGCCGTCCCCGGCAATCAGGATATCGGGCTGCCGCACCGACAGCCCCCACGCGATGGAAGCCAGCAGCACCAAGGCACCGGACCAGCGCAAGGGCGTGCGCAACAGACCCATCACGATGATCCCGAGGCTTGCCGCGATCAACGGCGAACGCAGGGATCCGGCCGACTGCACCGGGCAGCGCCGCAACCCAGCGCGACACCGCGACCATCCAGTCGATGCCGATCCCCATCAGCCACCAGAACACACCGTCAAGCCCAAAGGGAGCCGCGAGCAGGCCGAACAGGCCCGCCGGCATCACCAGTGCCGAGACCACCGGCATCGCGCCGAGATTGGCGAGCACGCCGAACGGCGTGACGCGATGGAAGTGGAAGGCGGCATAGGGCGTGGTCGCAAGTCCTGCGATCAGCGAGGCCAGGAATAGCATCGCGATCTCGCGGCCGCCCCAAAGCGCGATGCGCGCCGTCGCGGAATGATCGGGCGAGGCAAACAGGTTCGGCATGCCGATCTGCACCAGCGCCACGAGCCCGAGCGTTGCGGCGAACGACATTTGAAATGTGGGACGCGAATTCCTATTTCTCTCGGTAAGTCAAATGCTTAACTAACCTTCTTGATCTTACTCCGGGACTTTTTCCGGGACTCAGCGAGCCGCTCGACGGCAACAGCCACATCCTCGTCCAGCACATGCGCGTAGCGGAGCGTGCTCTTGATATCCCGATGATTGAGCGCCTTTTGCACTAGCTTGAGGTTACCGCTGTCGCGAAGAAGCTTGGTCCCGAAGTCGTGACGGAAATCGTGGAATCGGAAGTCAGCCACGCCAGAATTAGCGCGGAGCCGCTGCCATGCCGTCTTAGCGCCAGTGTAGGTCAGAGGGTAGCGTTGCCCCCTCACCCTACCCAGCCGCTTGTTGCCGTAGACTGCAAGGTAGGTAAACACGGATTCCGGGTGCTGCCCCTGCAATGGGAATAGGATCTCGCGAACGGCTGGCGTGATCGGGAACACCACTCGCCGACCGCCCTTGCCGGTGCGGACAATTTGCCGAGTGCCGAAATCCACCTCAGACCAGCGCAGGGTCACGCACTCCTTAAACCGCATACCGCTGGCGCGCACGAAGTCGAAGAACGCTTCGTAGTCGGCGCGCATTGCAGAATCAAGCGCGTCAGCTTCCTCGGTCTTTAGCTCGCGTACGCGCTCCACCGGCTCGGGGAGCAAAAGTTCACCCCATTTCGGTTCATTGTCGAACACCGCGCCCTCATCCTTAGCAAACGTGAAGAGACGCTGCAGCACCTTAGTGGTCGAGCGGTTGACGGTAGCGTTTGAGACCAACGGCAGGGCCCGCTCTTCTTCCTTGGTCCGCTTGCCGCGTCGCGAGACGCGCTGCCCTCGCCGCCATGCCACGAGTTCCTTGGCCGCCCTGTGGTCGATCTCTGTGAGCGGCTTCTCCTTGCCAAAGTATTCGATCAGCCGCGCCAGATTGGTCTCGGTGGCCTTCGGCTCCGAGTCGTATTGCGCACTATCGTTCCAGAGGCGCAGGGCGACGTCATTTATCGCCAGCGACGCTTTGGCGCGCGCCGTAGCTTTCACTAGCGCCTTGGCCCTCTCTAGCTCTGCAGCCTCGAACCTTTCAGCATCGCGTCGCGTCGTGCACTTCGTGCTTCCATGAAACCGATTACCGCCGTGCCAGAAGTCATACGAGTAGTACGGCGAGCGCTTGTCCTTATAGACTGACACGGTGTTTCCCTCTCCCGCCGACGCTCAATGAACTCGTTCAGATCTGCCTCAGTAAAGCGCCGACGTGGCCGCTTCTTACCGAGCCCGACGTTGATGTATCCGATTGCCCCCTCGCTAACGAGAGAGCTGAGGTGGTCCTGGGTGATGTTAAGCCGAGATGCCGCCTGCTCTGGTGTGAGCAAGCGGTTGTTATCGTTTGAGGGAATGGGCAAGAGCGTGCCGTCTGAATAGTTGCTCTGCGAACCTCGCCGGCTAAGTCCGACGCACACATGGTAGGTGGTGAACCGCTGGCATTTTCGCTGCTGGGTTTCAGCAATCCAGTGGCCGGCGATTCACCACCGCGATTGATTATACCATACCGCTCAGGCCATCTCGGGCGCGGCACCAAGCGGGATGACCTCCTCATCCGAGGCCCGCGCTGCCCACATCATCCGCGCGTACTCCATCCGGAGCTTGCCGTCAGGGTCGTGCCGCGCGGCCCATTCGCCGAGGTTGCCAATCGAAGACGTCCCGACATGCCAATAAAGACCACCCTTCCACACAATGGGATCGCTGCCTTGAGCACGTAGGCCCGTATAGTACGTGTATGCGCAAAAAGACGTGGATGGATCGATACCAGCGCTAGCCTTAAGATTTAGATTAGTCATTTATAACCCCACTTCGTCCGGCTCATTTGACCGGCCCCGAAACTGTGTTAACACAGATTCCATGAAGCGTCAAACCGTGATAACACAGAAGAAGCGAGGACCGCCTGCAACCGGGAAAGGCACGCTCGTCGGCGTTCGCCTGCAGCCTGACGATCTCACAGCCGTTGATGACTGGAGAGCTAAGCAGGAGGCCACTCCAACGAGGCCGGAGGCTATACGGCGGCTGGTGGAAATCGGGCTGCGCAGCAAGACCAAGGGTTGATGTTGTGAAGGGATGGCTCGTCGGAGCTATAATTGGCGTTCTTGCTGGCTTCTTCGTCGGTGGAGTCGGAATAGCCGTTCGCGGCAGCGCTACAGGCCTGCCGTCTTGGGCCATGGTGGTGATTTTTGCCCTTTTGGGCGCAATGACGGGCAACTACGTCGGCAAGATTATCCCGCGCCGCAAGCGATGAAACTGGCAATCCGAACGATATCAACGCTCGCCCCTACGTGGGAGCCGGAATAGCTATCACTGGCTTGATTCCCTACCTTCTGGGACGTGCCTGTCGATACGTGTCGGGCGACGTGGAAAATTGACCCCCTGACGACACGAGGAATTGACCCCCTCGCGACACGGTCAGAACGGGGGTTTTATGCAGCGACTCAGTTCAGGTCCTCTGCGGTTCAAAGATCCGCGGAGGGAGGCCATGCTGGAGCCGGACGAGGCCAGCGCTATCGCCAGGAGCTTGCGGCCGAGGCGCGTGCGACGGTGCGGTTCGAGACACCGCCCGGCAAACAGCTGCAGATCGATTTTGGCGAGCGGCTGGTCGAGATCGGCGGTAGCAAGGTTCGCGCCTACCTGTTCGTCGCCACGTTGGGCTACTCGCGCCGGCACCATGTCAGGGCATTCCGCAACGAACGGCAAGAGAGCTGGTTCGATGGCTTGGAAAGCTCCTTCGTGAAGTTTGGCGGCGTGCCCGACGAGGTGCTGTTCGACAATGCGCGTGCGCTGGTCGTGGAACACGATGCCGCGACGCGCACCGTCGTGTTTAATGACAAGCTGACCGCGTTTGCCAAGCACTGGGGCTTCCGGCCACGGGCCTGCGCGCCATATCGAGCCCGCACCAAGGGCAAGACCGAGAATGGCGTCGGCTACGTCAAGCGGAATGCGGTCGCC
>NZ_JADPJR010000086.1:0-3089 GCF_023073535.1 Bradyrhizobium sp. 179
TGGGCTTGTCCAGCCGGATCCCACGCGCCCATGGTGCTCGACATCGCCAACACAGGCGTTGCGCGGGGCAAGATCTACCTGGCCAAGCAGAAGGGCCAGTCGATTCCAGAAGGCTGGGCGATCAACGCGGCGGGAGCTTCGACGACCGATCCCGCCGAGGCAATCGAAGGAATCATTCTCCCGATGGCGCAGCACAAGGGATACGCGATCGCGCTGATGATGGACATGCTATCCGGCGTGCTCACCGGCAGCGGTTTCGGAGCCCAGATAGCCGGTCCCTATCAGGCCGAACGACGCAGCCGGGCAGGGCAGTTGATGATCGTGCTGAACATCGGGGCAATGCAGCCCCTTGCAGAATTCAACGCGCGGATGGAAGAATTGATCTCGCAGATCAAATCTGTGCCTCTCGCTCAAGGATTTTCCGAGGTCTTCTATCCGGGCGAGATCGAAGCGCGCAACGACGTCAACAACAGACGAGATGGCCTGGACCTTCCGGAAGACACACTTGCGGATTTGGAGAAAGTCGCAAGGGAGTATGGCCTTAAAGGGAGTCTGCCTTTCTAGATGCCGTAATGGGCCCTGCTCCGAGCAAGGGGTCATGATGGTGGCTGTCCCCCGATAGATGATGAAACGGGGTCACGACTTGAGTCGGCCCCAAGCATCTAGAGACGGAGGACAGCCGTGGAGAACTATGCCGGAATCGACGTGTCATTGGAACTGTCGAGCGTTTGCATTGTGGATGCCCAGGGTAAGATCCTGAAGGAGGCGAAGGTCGCGAGCGAACCCGACGCTTTAGTCGAGTTTTTCGAGAAGCTTGGCTTTGCAGTAAGGCGAATTGGGCTAGAGGCGGGGCCGCTCTCGCAATGGCTGCATTCGGGCTTGAAAGGAGCGGGGCTCGGGAAAGTCCTGCTCGAGACGCGGCATGTGAAGGCCGCATTGTCTGCAATGACGGTGAAGACTGATCGCGAGGATGCCCGCGGGATCGCCCAGTTGATCCGGATGGGATGGTTCCAGCCGGTACATGCGAAGTCGGTCGGCGCGCAGGAGATCCGGGCACTTCTGATTGCACGCAAACAGCTTCTCGGGCGACTTATCGATGTGGAATTAAGTATCCGAGGGATTTTGCGCGGCTTCGGGCTGAAGGTTGGCCCGGTAACGCGGAAGACTTTCGACGCGCGGATCCGAGAGCTGGTTGCGGGTCAGCCTACGTTGGAGTGCATTGCCGGCGCGATGCTTTCGGCGCGATCGGCCTTGAAGGCAGAGTACGGAAGGCTACACAAGGCTGTGCTGGCAATTGTGCGTGACGATGCGGTCTGTCGCCGACTGATGACAGTACCAGGCGTTGGTCCCCTGGTGGCTATTACCTACAAATCGGCGATTGATGACCCTTATCGCATCTCAAAATCGAAGGCGGCAGGCGCACTGTTCGGGCTCACGCCAAAGAAGTACCAATCGGGAAAAAAGGACGTCATGGGCGGAATCACGCTGGCTGGCGATGAGATGGTGCGAACGGTGTTGTATGAAGCTGCCAACGTTCTGCTATCGCGCATCATGCGGTTCTCAAAACTCAAGCGCTGGGGGATGGATGTCGCCAAGCGGCGAGGCTCGAAGCGCGCAAAAGTTGCCTTGGCACGTAAGCTGGCAGTGATCCTGCATCGGATCTGGGTCGACGGCACAACTTACCGATGGGGTGAAGCGAGCCCGATCGCCGCATAGAGCACGAGGAGAAGAGCCGGAATGCAATCGGGCTGAACAGAGCCCAGTGCCCGAAGTCCCGTCGCCGGGACGGTGGATGCGGTGAAGCCGTTACACGCCCAGTGGCCGTCGTCCGACGAACCACGCGTACCTAGATAGGCTCACCGATCCGTCTGACAGCATGATGTGGCGGCCAGGCGTCGACCACGGACAGAAGCATGAGCTCGGCGGCGTGACGTTCACTCGGGAGGCTTGACATCATCGGGCCCATTACAGAAGGGCGCGTACTCATTAACTTCAGTTAGGTTCGCCTTGCTCCTAAAGCACGCGAATGCTGCGCGGCAGCGAGATGACGCGATCGGCTAAGTTTCCTTCATCTCATGTCGTTGAGCGCGCTATCGCGATGGCCTGGCGCACGCGGGGAACCGCATGTGCGCGATACCATTGGATCGCCGATCGAGCTTCCGCCTCCGCTGGCTTGGCTTCTCCAGCGCCAATCAACTCCGAGCACGCTTCTGCCATACGTACGATAATCCGGGTGGCCTCGGGCATGTACGGCAGATCGACACCTTTGTCGTGCCGGTCGCGGATGATGCGATATCGAAGATTTTCTGGAAGGGTCCAAGCGCTCACCATGAGCTCGTGAATACTGACCTTTTGACCTGAAACATCAACTGTCAGGTCGCGGTCCTGTTCTGTGTATCCGGCCGCTTCGATCTGTTCACAGCTGTCAATAACGGCGGCCATCATCTCGCGGATGAGATTCCAATCAGTCGGCATGCGGTGGCTCCCTATCTTCTTGAACCGCAATGTAACGCACTAGAAATTGGTCGGGACGATGTCCGCAAGGAAGCCGGCGCATCTTTCCTGGTGGTCGAACAGAATTTGACGTTGGTCGATCATGATCGTGATTATGGATCACGGTGAGATCGTTCTGAGCGCCGCCGCGTCCGAAGTCGATCGGGACCGCATTCTCTCACATCTAACGGTATGAGCCGCCCCGGTTAGGAGGGCGGCGTCTGTCTCACTGTTGTCGACGCTATTGGCGGGCGCTCAAGTGTCGGCGAACCTCCTTGATCGCATTCAGCGTGCGTGAGGCTGCCGATCGTCATCGAGCACGGCCCTGCCACCGGAATGGCGTATATCTTGGCTGCAATATCGGGAGCCATGGTTTGTCCTGATCGGCTAATGTATGTGTGTCTACAGCGCACCAGCGAGGCCAGCCGTTAGTCGCTGCGCTCGCTTCGATGCGGCATGGCCATGCCGTGTACCTTAATCACCTGTCCCGTACCGGTGCAGGGGAATCGCATATGGATTTCTCTGGCCTATTGCATTGGAGAGCAAGAGAGATTCTGAAGACGACTCCCAGAGCATGGAGGGGGTCGGATGCGGAG
>NZ_JADPJR010000117.1:0-2909 GCF_023073535.1 Bradyrhizobium sp. 179
ACTGCATAGGCTGCTCCTCCGAATCGTGGGAGCCTCAAAACGGCGCCCATACCTTGGCACTCTCGTGCCGGTGGAGGAGCCGTCCACAGCATCAACAGCGGAAGTCGTACTGATCCGTTAGACTTAGAAAGCACGATCTCGTTCAGCCTGACCGCGGCGAAGCTGTCGGGAAAATGCAAGCCCTCCGGCGCATCCCGCAAGGCCCCCTATGACAAAGACGGAAATCCATGATCCGAAGTACAAGTTGCCGGCAGGTCCGGTCGACGATAGCCCGAGCCAGATTAGCGTACCAACCACGAAACCAACGATACCGAACGCCCAATGATCAACAGCCCGAATAGTATTCAGGAATGGATATGCGCAGGCTCCCATGACCAAGCTTACAGGAACGGTAATAGCGAAACTGAAAAGCAGTGCGAGCACAAAGGTAGTGGCCCCGCCCACCACGACGCCCGGCAGTTCCGCAACTTTTGTGTGCCCTTCGGCGACCTCGTATATCCCGAACGCCAAATTAGCGAGCGTGAACAGGGTAGCGAACGATGCCGCGCCGACCGCTGACGCTGACCACGCCGCGAGCATCATTGCTCGCACCCAACTCGTCATGATCGAACCTCGCAGCGAAGGCTTTACATCATATGGCTGTTCTACTTTAGGGCGTCGACATTTACGGATTATTGCTGGGGTCGAGATAGACCAATCGATTACAAATGTCCGTTCTGGGGCATGAGCGCCCTTCGGAGCGCCGGCCAACTGCTTCCGGTCTACCCCTAAGAGCCGACCACACGGGACGCTGCCTAGACTTCGCATACGGGCCATAAGGGGAAGCAGCTGGACATACTCGCAACGAAAGAGGCGATCTGTCTCGCTGCACTTTAGATTGCATTAATTTCTGCCGCTTAACTTCTTGGTGGGATGCGTTCATGCTTTAATTGAGAGTTTTCTATGCGCGTTGCACCGCCACTATGTGTGTTCGCACTTTTGGCCATATCATCAACCTGTTCTTACGGTGGGTTTGACGAAGGCGTCGCGGCCTATCGCGCAGGAAACTATCAAGCAGCTTTCAAAGAATGGAGCGTGGCTGCCCAACAGGGTGATGTCGACGCTCAATATAATCTCGGGTGTCTATATCTTCGCGGCGAAGGCGTAGCAGAGAATGGCGCTTGGGCGCTCGAATGGCTTCAACGTGCAGCGGATCAAGGCGACTTGGATGCCTCAACCTGGCTTTTGCTTTCGAAACCCATTACCGAAGACCTTCGCAAACAATTCTTCTCAAGAAAGTTTACGCCGACGGATAAATTCCGGCTTACGTTCGTAGCTACTCTTAGCGATGGCAATCTGCACCGGCGACCGTGCAAGACTGATGCTTCCGATGGCGCCGAAATAGAATCTAATCTTGGAATGCTCTACGAAAAAGGGATCGCGGGCTTTCCTCAAGATGATACTCAGGCCGCCGAATGGTATCGCCGCGCATCCGAACGCGATTTTGCAGATGCGCAAACTCGTCTCGCATTTCTGTATGCTCAGGGGCGCGGCGTCGAAAAGAACCAGGTCGAGGCTGCGCGTTTGTTTCGTAGGGCCGCCGAACAAGGCAATGCCTTTGCTCAGCACGCTCTGGGCATCATGTACGCGACGGGCTCGTTCGGCTATAATAAGGATCTGGTCGCCGCCTATGTGTTGGTTAGCCATGTAGCAGCCTATGCGAGCATCGAGCTTTCCAGCCGAGACTTGGCAAAACTTAGAGAACTCCTTTCGCCCGACCAATTGGCCGAGGGCGAACGGCTCGCCGGGAAATGGCAAAAGGAGATTCGGTGGTCTCCAGAATTGGCCGAACGAATTGGGCCTCCCCACTAGTTTCTCGAAGCTCGTCTGCCTCTTATGCGCTCCAGCCCAATAAAGCTGGACGAAATGATTATGTGGGGTCCGCTTCGGGGTCAAAGGCTGCCCTCGGCAGCCAACATACCCGTGGTCGGGTCATCTCTCGGAAGCCGACATCGCCGGACTCTGGGCTAAGGTCAGCCACGGGCCAGAAACGGACAACTTGCGATTGATCGACTGTGGAGGTAAATCCTACCCTGGGCTTGTGGAACGGTGACTGAATCAGATTGGACCGATGGCAGAACCCGCTCGAACACTGACTGTTGGAGAGATCGCTCGTATAAACTCGGAGCATCTACTTAAAACGTCTCTGCGGTCGGCAGATCTATTGTTCGTTTTTGGCACACGGGATGGCGTGGTGGAGCGCATAGACGCCGCTTACTCACTCTGGCATCGCGGATATTGCCGTTGGCTTCTCGTTAGCGGAGGGATGACCCCGGGCTCCGATCTTTCCGAGTGCCGGACCATAAAGGATGGGCTGGTGTCACGCGGTGTTCCGGCTGACTTGATTTTGGAAGAACATCGCGCGACCAACACGGGGGAGAACGTCATTTTCTCCCTGCCTGTCATCGAAGCGAAGATCGGATTGAGCAAAATACGATCGGTAATTTGCTTAGGCAATTTTTGGACGTCTCGCCGTTATCCGATGACGCTTCACCGACACTGGCCCGATCCGGAAAAAATGCTGGTTGTCGTGAACCATTACGACACCCCCAATGTCCTATGGCACACCAACCCTGAGCTTTGTTCGCGGGTGCTCAGCGAATGGGATAAGATTGAGCCTTACAAGGCAAAAGGTTTCATTGCTGAGTGGCCCTAAAGCGATGTGGGCAGAAATTGTCAGGCCGAGATCTATGCGCGCCAGGGTATCCGGCTTGATCGGGCGACGCTGGGCAACTGGTCCGGCCGCGCCTGCTTCCATCTTCAGCCCATCACGGACCACATGCGCCACCACCTGGCCATGGCGGATCGGCTGTTCATGGATGAGACCAAGGCGCCGGTACTCGATCCGGGGCGCGGCCAAACGAAGAAGG
>NZ_JADPJR010000012.1:0-2846 GCF_023073535.1 Bradyrhizobium sp. 179
CCTGTTTCATGGAACGGTCCCTCCTTTGTGGCGTTCGAACAACGACCACGTTCTAGCACTTTGATGCTGTTGGAGCGGGCCGTTCCACCACATCAAGTTTTATCCTGTTCTGAGTTCGCCCCGGTCGTTGGATTTGCCTGGTTGGGCGCTGGAAGTGACGGGAGCTGGCGCGGAGCCTTTGGCATAGCGCAGTGCCAGATTACGGCGCGGATGACAGGTGAAGGCGAACTCCGACGGAATTTTCCATCCGAACTGCGAGTGTGGTCGTGCGTTGTTGCAGTCGGCTCGCCAGCATCCAAGCGTGATGCGGGCCTGGGCCAGCGACGTGAACAGCGTCTCGCTCAACAATTCATCCACAGCCGGCCGTGAAGCTCTCGATGAAGGCGTGCTGCATGGCTTGCCCGGCGCGATGTACTGCCATGCGGCGCGGCACTGGTCGGCTCAAGTGAGGATGGCATCGCTAATCGGCATTTTGGGTTTTGCTCCGCTCCATCAGCAGTCGGTCCAATTCCCGGCGACCCGGCTCCTCGAGAGGTGCCGGGCACAAGCGCCAGGCACTCGCGGAGCAATCATCGACCACGCTCAGAATGCGGAAGCGGCGGCCGTGAGCTGATCCGAGGCCAAGTCGAGACTAGCGGTCGTTCGGCCTTATCGGCCCTGTCAAGGGCGCTCGGCCGAACGCAAAGTGCCGATCGAAATCGCAATAATAGTGAATAGTAGTCGAACAAAAAGCGGCCATCGACAAACAGGATGTCGCCATCTGAGAGAATCCCAGACGGAACACCGTAATAGCGAGGATAGCCGCCACGCCCCGAAACGCCCTGCACTTTGGCTGCTTTTTCGATACCGCGAGCGAATGCTTCGAACTCAAAGATACGGCGCGCTTCTCGTTCTTTCATGCCGGCACGTAGTTTTGCCGTTAGATTCTCAAATGTCTGAAGTAATGTCACATACGGCTCGAATTCGATCGACCTCGAACGGAGATTTTAGTTCCGCAAGGGCGTAAAGATCGGATCCGACGCATCGGCAAAGGTTCGAGGCTTCATCGCATCCATTGACACGCAAGAAGTCTCCTGCGGGAATCCGATTCTGCTCTCTGCGCCGAGTTCAATGCCGATTTTTGCAGTTTTCGGCAGCAGTTCTTCGAACGTTTTGACGAGTGTGGAAACACCTTCATCTTTAGGGTTTGGACTGGGCCAACTGTGACATGTTTTTACCCAGGTTGTATCTTGCCAGAAATCGTCGACGCCTCTCGGAACGACGCCGATAACATCACCGATCATGGGAATTAGCCTAGGAGAAAGCGCGGTCGAGTGGTTTGAATCGGCGTCGAGCTAACTTCGCCAACAAAATACCGTAAGTTGTACTCGGATGTGAGAAGAAGTGCGTCGGCTGAGTGCTGCTTCATCAAACGCCGCGCTCGTTCGACACGGTTCTCCAATTCGACCCGCGGGAAAGGCTTGCACGAAACGGTTTTGATCGCGAGGTCTTCAATTGTTGCGATGCCTTTCTCTCCTGTCAGCGGACCGAAGCCATTGTCAGCCTACAGAGGTTGGTGATGTCGTAAATGGGGAGTTTAGTGCCGCGGCGCATCGCCGGCGCAACAACCGGAAATGCGGTACACTCAAACAAGATCGCCGCGATTTCCGGATGCTCCGAGCGGAGCCGTGCGATGCAAGCGGAGAGATCAGTTTCGATCGCTGCATAATCGACCGGTGGCGCCGGCCGCTTGTGCTCATCATGCCAAAACTTGGTTCCCTCGAGACCGCCGATGACGATTCTTGCCTGATCCAACTCATCGACGGGGAAAAGATCCCTGCCGCAGTGCTGCGAGTCGTAGGTAAAGACAGCTATCTTGGCGGACACGGGAAATTGACGCAGCAAGTTAGGCAGCAGCAGCAGGCTCGACAATACCACCGGCACGTTGACGGCTGCGGCAACAGCTGCCTGATGCCGGATTGAAAAGCCGCAGTTCGCGCTGACTGCAACAGCGCCACGCTGAACCAGTTTCTTCGCCGCGGCGATATACGCCGGTTCGAGGGCCGGCTCGCCACGAACAACGACCTCCGCCCAAGCCCCCTCGACTGTTTCCGAAATAACTGGGAAGTCAAATGTCTCTGGATTGAGGAGTCCGCCGAACGGTGATTTCGGCGGCGAGCCGCCAGGCGGAACTCCTCGTTCAAGGTTAAGAATTCCGAGGCAACGAGGGGGCAGCGATGACATTCAAGGCTCCGAAAGCGTCAGTCGACGATGCTAGAAGCTTGACGACCAAGAAAAACTCGACAGCAATCCGAAAGATTGCATAATGATTGGAGGATTTACACCAAAGATTGCCTGTCCCCGGCATAAATGCTGCAGAAATAGGAGGTGATCATGTGAAATGCTTCATCCTTCTAGAGTGGCACCGCCGCCCGCCCAATATGCAAAAACTCACCACATCGATCCCAGACCGATTGTGATTGTATTTTTCGGCCGCCGCCTCGGCTGTCGGTCAGGTCTCGGCATACCGTTGAAATAGATTGAACTGGAATGTCAGTCCAGCCGCGCCTGAGAGCCTGGGCCACGAGTGACGTTCGCCCTTGTCGAGGCGCCAATATGATCGGCGCCCATAAAGCTCCCTCAAGCTTGCGATCGGCGTTCGCCGCGTCATTTTCGGCTGCCAAGACGCTAGACGACCGAGTGTATCCCCTTAGCACATTACCTGCCTACAGCTCGGGCGCCAGCACCGTCTCGACCAGGTTCACCCGATAGCCGATGCCATATGGGAGGGCATCGTCATTGAAGTCATACGCCGGGTGGTGGAGGCCATCCGTTGCTCCATTGCCGAGGAAAATGAAAGCGCCCGG
>NZ_JADPJR010000047.1:0-2810 GCF_023073535.1 Bradyrhizobium sp. 179
GTATCCCTCCGGCGTCGGCCGCCTTGTTTAGTTTGAGAGGCGGCCCGAGGATTTGACCTTAAGTCTAGCTTTAAGGTCACGGTGCGAATGCAGGTGAATGTGTTGGGCGCCGAGCGTCGGCGACGATGGAGTTACGACGAGAAGGTTCGCCTTGTCGAAGAGACCTTGCAGGCCGGCGAGACGGTCTGCGGCGTCGCACGCCGGCACGGGGTGGCTCACAGCCTGCTGTTCACCTGGCGTCGACAAGCGCGCCAGGGGCGACTGGGCGGAGATTCCGTGCCAGCTCTCGTTCCCGTCGAGATCACGCCGGTGGCGGCTCCGATCTCGAGCGACGCGCCACAACCGGCATCTTCCCCGCCTGCGCAGCGTGCAAGGGCTGGAATCATCGAGATCGAGCTTGGCGGCGGCTGTCGCGTTCGCGTTGACCGTGACGTAGACGTTGAGGCGCTGCAGCGAGTTCTTGAGCTGCTGCGGCGACGATGATCCCGATTCCGAGCGGCGTCAGGGTTTGGATCGCCACTGGCCACACCGACATGCGTCGCGGCATGCGAAGCCTGGCTCTTACAGTTCAGGAGAGCCTGAGGCGCGATCCGCACGCTGGCGATCTCTACATCTTCCGGGGCCGCCGCGGCGATCTGGTCAAGATCCTTTGGCATGACGGGTTAGGCATGTCGCTCTATGCCAAGCGTCTGGATCGCGGCAAGTTCATCTGGCCGTCGGCCTCGGCCGGCGCGGTGTCGATCTCCGCGGCGCAGATGGCTTATATGCTGGAAGGAATTGACTGGAGGAATCCGCAACTGAGCTGGCGACCGCAGAGCGCGGGCTGATCTAGGAAAATCTGCGGTTGCCGGCATTTTGAGGAGTCCCAACGCGTCCGACTTGTGATTCACTGCGTCGCATGGATGCTGATCGCGACGCTGTTCCGGATGACGTTGCCGCCCTGAAAGAGGCGCTGGCAGTCGAGCGCGCGAAGGGTTTGGAGGTCGCCGCTGAACTCGCGGTCGCCCGCGCGAAAGCGTCGCAAGACGAAGCGCTGATTGCCCAGCAGAAGCTGCAGATCGCCAGGCTAAAACATCAGATCTATGGGCAACGGTCAGAGCGTTCAGCGCGGCTGATCGAGCAGTTGGCGCTGACGTTCGAAGAGCTGGAGGCCGACGCCACCGAGGACGAGCTTGCGGCGGAACGGGCCGTGGCGATGACGACGACGGTGCGTGGATTTACGCGCCAGCGTGCCGAGCGCCAGACCTTCCCTGAGCATCTGCCGCGGGAACGGGTGGTGATCGATGGGCCTACGGCTTGTGAATGCTGCGGCAGCAATCGCCTTCGCAAGCTCGGCGAGGATGTGACCCGCACGCTGGAAGTGGTGCCGCGCCAGTGGAAGGTGATCGAGACGGTTCGGGAGAAGTTCTCCTGCCGCGACTGCGAGAAGATCAGCCAGGCGCCGGCCCCGTTCCATGCCGTCGCCCGGGGATGGGCTGGCCCAAGCCTCCTGGCCATGATCATGTTCGAGAAGTTCGGCCAACATCAGCCGTTGAACCGCCAGTCCGAGCGCTACGCTCTGGAAGGCGTGCCGATCGCACTGTCGACCATGGCGGATGCCGTTGGGGCGGTCTGTGCCTCGCTAGATCCGTTGCTGCGCCGCCTTGAGGCCCATGTCATGGCGGCCGAGCGCCTTCATGCCGACGATACGACCGTGCCGGTGCTGGCTAAGGGTAAGACCGATACGGGGCGGTGCTGGATCTACGTGCGGGACGACAAGCCATTTGGTGGAGCCGGCCCGCCAGCGGCGATGTTCTACTACTCGCGCGACCGTAAGGGCGAGCATCCCCAGGGGCATCTGGCCCGATATGCCGGCATCCTGCAGGCCGACGCCTATGATGGGTACAACCAACTCTATCTGGTGGGACGCCAGCCCGGACCGATCCGAGAGGCTGCCTGCTGGTCGCATGGAAGGCGTCCGTTCTTCGCCATGGCCGACATCGAAGAGAATGCGCGGCGCAAGGCTGCTGGCAAAAAGGAGATCCCGCTCTCGCCCATCGCGGTCGAGGTCGTGCGCCGGATCGATGCGCTGTTCGAGATCGAACGCTCCATCAATGGCAGGAGTGCGGAGGAGCGTGTTCAGGTGCGGCAGACGCTGAGCCGTCCCTTGGTCGATGATCTTCAGGTCTACATGCGGGAACAGCTCGCTAAGCTCTCCCGTGGGCACGACCTGGCCAAGGCGTTCAACTATATCCTGAAGCGATGGACGAGCTTCACGCTGTTCCTGGAAGATGGACGCGTGTGTCTCTCCAACAATGCCGCCGAACGGGGCTTGCGAGGCATCGCTCTTGGACGGAAGTCCTGGCTGTTCTGCGGATCTGATCGCGGAGGGCGGCGCGCCGCAGCCATGTACAGCCTCATCGTCACGGCGAAAATGAACGGCATCGACCCGCAGGCCTGGCTCGCCGACATCCTCGCCCGCATTGCCGCCCATCCGGCTCATCGGCTGGACGAACTTCTGCCCTGGAATTGGACGCCAGCATCAGCACTCTCCGCTCGAGCGGCATGACCACGCACGTCAACAAGGTCCATCACGTCACCACCATCACCCAGGTCGCGAAAGACCTCGGCGAAGACGAAGATTGGCTGTGGGACATCGCCAACGAAATGGAGATCGAGGACGGCGTCATCTGGGTCTATGGCGTCGGAGAACACGGCATCCAGGCGTTCACCGACTTTGGAATCGAAAACCTCATCGAGCTGATCAGGTTCTATAAAGACAACCCTGGACTGCTCAGGCGGTAACCCTGCGGCCTACGCCGAATGGATAC
>NZ_JADPJR010000088.1:0-2788 GCF_023073535.1 Bradyrhizobium sp. 179
ACGCCTGGCGGACCAGCGTCATAATGCCGGGTGTCTGGGATCAGAGGTTGAGATCCTCTACCCATTTCATCCGCGATGCGGAGCGTTAGTCGTCGTTGTCGCCTGCAAGCGGCTCGGGGGTGAGACGCATTTTGTTATCAGACAACCTGATGCGACGTTAACGCTTCTGCCGGCATGGATGGCGACCCCCGCCGCCGCTTCCTTCCGACTGATAGCTGATCCGCGGCTTCCGGTGAATCGTCTGCTGGAGGCGCGCGTTCTTGCCGACGCGGCCTTAGCCTCCTCTCCCAGGGAATCGTCCCAATCGCGAGGAGGCGGTCATGGCGGACGCATCACGTCGTCAGGGGGATCTTTTCGAGAGCCCTCCAACATACAGCAGCATTCCAATCGAAGCCCACCAGCGAATGTTGGAGCTGTTGAAGGAGCTTCTGACCGAAGCGCTCACCGACAGCGCGGTCGACGCAAACGACGTGAACGGGGAGGACAGCGGTGAGCAAGATCACGCCTGAGCACCTTGCTCGCCAGGCCGTCGTGTACGTTCGTCAGTCGACGGCCGACCAGGTTATCAACAACCGAGAGAGCCAGCGCCGCCAGTACGGCTTGGCCGACCGTGCGCGGCAACTGGGCTGGAACGAGGTGGTCGTGATCGACGATGATCTCGGTCGCTCTGGTGGAGGCACCGCGCGTCCCGGCTTCGAGAAGCTGCTTGCCGCCATTTGCGAAGGGCGAGTTGGCGCTGTGGTCTCGATTGAGGCCTCTCGGCTGGCCCGCAACGGCAGGGATTGGCATACGCTCCTGGAGTTCTGCGGGCTCGTCGGAACACTGATGGTCGATGAGGATGGCGTCTACGATCCGCGCCACCCCAATGATCGCCTTCTGCTCGGCATGAAGGGCACAATGAGCGAGATGGAGCTGTCTATCTTTCGGCAGCGCTCGCTTGAAGCCTTGAAGCAGAAGGCCCACAGGGGTGAGCTCTTCCTCAACGTTGCCATCGGCTATCTCAAAGTCTCCCACGATCGGATCGAGAAGGACCCTGATCGACGCATTAAGGAGGCTCTCGCACTCGTGTTCACCAAGTTTGCCGAGATGCAGACACTTCGCCAGGTCCACCTGTGGTTACGGCAAGAACGAATCACTTTGCCCGCGGTCAGCCATGGCCCCGAGGGCCGCCACGTCGAGTGGAAGTTACCAGTCTACAATACGATCTATCACATCCTGACCAATCCCATCTATGCTGGTGCCTACGCCTTCGGGCGCTCGGGCAGTCGGGTGACGATCGAGGCCGGCCGCAAGAGGATCGTGCGGGGCTTCCGGCGGGAGCGCAGCGACTGGGAGGTTTTGATCAAGGACCACCATGAGGGCTACATTACGTGGGCGGAGTTCGAGAGGAATCAGCGCTTGATCACCGATAACGCCAATGGGAAGAGCTTCATGAGTCGTGGCTCGGTCCGCTGCGGCGAGGCCCTTCTTGCAGGGCTCCTTCGTTGCGGTCACTGCGGTCGCAAACTTCACGTTGCCTACAGTGGCACGCACAGCACTGTTGGGCGTTATCATTGCCCCGGTAGCCAGATCAACCATGGCGGAGGTCCATGTATCTCATTCGGCGGCCTGCGCGTGGATCGCGCAATCAGCGCGGAAGTCATCGCACGTTTGCAGCCGCTCGGTGTCAAGGCTGCGCTGGCTGCCATGGAGGCGCGCGGCCGTGAGCACGCCGAGAAGCTGCGTCAACTTGAACTGGCTCTGGAGCAAGCGCGTTATGAGGCCACTCGTGCTCGTCGGCACTATGAGGCCGTCGATCCCGACCATCGCTTGGTAGCCGGCGAGTTGGAGCGACGTTGGAATGAACGCCTGCTGGCTGTCCGCGCGCTCGAGGATGAGCGCGGTGCGTTTTTAGCCAAGCCGGAGACGACTCTGAGAGAGGGGGATCGCGAGCGGTTACTCGCGCTTGGCTCCGATTTGGAGCGTGCCTGGAACAGCACTGGGGCGACGCCTGCGACACGCAAGCGGATCATCCGAACTGTGATCCGCGAGATCGTTGTGCGCATCCATGATGAGGCGATCGAGCTTGTCATCCACTGGCAGGGCGGCGATCATACAGCACTAAAGACCAGGAAGAACCGCACGGGCCAACACCGCTGGAGAACGTCCGCGGACGTCATCGATCTCGTGCGTGTTCTGGCACGGCAGATGCCCGACAACACGATCGCGGCGGTCCTCAACCGCGCCGGCAAGTCGACGGGACGGGGTAACAGTTGGACCCGCGCCCGCGTTTGCCACTTGCGCAACCAGCAGGCTATCGCGCCCTACCGAGAGGGCGAACGCGCGGAGAGAGGAGAGGTCACTCTGGATGAAGCTGCCGCTGCCTTGAAGGTCAGCCCATCGACGGTTCGCCGTCTGATCGCGGAGCAGAGCTTGCCCGCGCATCAGCTGTGCAAGGGCGCACCCTGGGTGATCAAAGCGCTGGATCTGGAGCATCCTGAGGTCAAGAAGGCGGCACACGCGCGGCGCTTCCGGCGGCCGTCGTCCGGCGATCTGCGCCAAAGAGAGCTTGAACTATAACGGCATAGCGAGGTGAGCAGTATGAATCGGACTCGGGCGGGCCGAGCAGCAGCACGTTCTCTCCGTTGGCTATCCAAGGTGACGCGGCAAGATCGCGGATCTGCTTTGGATCGATTGACGGCTGCGCCTCGAAGTCGAAGCCAGCAAGCTCCTTCACGGCCGGGAAGTGTGCGAGCTTCAGCGCCATCTCGATGCGGCGATGATCCTTGCGCGCGATCTCGCGCTCGCA
>NZ_JADPJR010000094.1:0-2520 GCF_023073535.1 Bradyrhizobium sp. 179
AAAAAAAAGAATCAACGGGCCTCCGCCTCAGCCAACCATGCCCGCAGTACGTCACGCCATCGTCGATCTCATCCTACGGCAGCCATCGCAGCGATGCCCTACTGCAGAAGACGTATCCGTGAAAAACTGCAGCACAAACTAATTCTGCCAAAGTAGTGCTAAGAGTGCCGGTCGGGTTTTGCCGTGACGGGGTACAGGCTGCGATAGAGGCTCGCGGTGCCCATCGCGGAGATCAGCGATGTCCTTGGCAGGCCCGGTGAGGACCGGAAAAGCTTTTTTCGACGAAATCAGCAACAAGGTTATAGGCGGGCTTGAGGTCGGCCGAGTGCCGTGGGTACAGTCTTGGGGTACCCCGGGGGCGACGGGGTCGTTGGCCAAGCTGAAAAGCGCCGCGACCGGCCGTCAATACAGCGGCATCACTATTTTGATCCTCTGGGGGCTGCCACCGAAGGCGCATTCGCATGCCAGAGCTGGCTTACCTGCCGCCAGGCGCTGTCGCTCGGTGGTCACGTCCGCAAGGGCGAGCGTGGGACTACTGTTGTCTATGGCAACCGTTTTGTACCGGTCCACGAAAAGCGGCGCGCGAGCGAGAACGGCGAGGAAGCGCAGGCCAATCCGTTCCTCAAGCGCTTCACGGTCTCATTCTCAATACCTCGAAGTTGCTGCCGGCTCGAGCGGATCAGCTAGCGGTTGTTCTGTCTGTTGTACGTCCGGACCTCAAAGTCCAATGGTTGCGCGGTTAGGTTAATGCAAGCCTCGCGGTTCGCCCGAGCTCGGCGAGATCGCTCTGGGCGACCTTCGATGACTACGGAGGGGGCCTGGTTTTTGGCTAGCGGCGCTACGGTACTGGGCAATCGGCACTGGCAAACAGCGCAAGACCCGTTGAATGGGATTGCTGGGAATCGAGTAGCCCGGACGGCTCATGATCAACTCGGGCAGAAAAAGAGGAGCTTGCGCAGAAATTCAGCGTAAATCTCGGGGCCATTGCATTAATCAATATGGACATCCTGTTACTCTACTGCCTCCCAGCTGAACCTCTTCAGGTGGTTTCCAGTAAAGAAGGTTGTCCGAAACGAGCATGTTTAGACACTTTTACCGCCTGTGCATGGTCAAGCATGCCGAGTGTTTCCGACGCAGCAGGCGGGATTTGCAGCAAATGGTCCGGTGGCGGTGCAACCTGATGCTGCTCGGACCCGAACAGCTAGTGCGGCCCGGGTACCCAACAGGGCGACCCAACGAGTTCGGCAAGAAATTAGTCTCCCGAGAATCGTCCCTTGGACTCACGTGCGGCGGCAGAGCGTATGTCTGGCAGTGAACATCACCACGCTGGGTTCGAGGCATCGCACCGAGTGTTTTGCTACCTGAACTGGTCCGCTACCCACCCAATTTTATTGTTTTACTGAGGAGCCCACCGTGAGCGAAGTGGTCAAGCTTGAGCGTCATGACGAAGTCGGCATCGTCACGGTCGACAGCCCTCCGGTCAATGCGCTGAGCGCGGCAGTCCGCGGCGGCATCTTGGAGTGCATCAAGGCCGCGGTCGCCGATCGCGCCATCAAGGGCATCGTGCTGACCTGCGCCGGCCGCACCTTCATGGCAGGTGCCGACATCACCGAATTCGGCAAGCCGCCGAAGCCGCCGGCGCTCAACGACGTGCTCGCCGAGATCGAGAATTCGCCGAAGCCCGTCGTTGCCGCGATCCACGGCACCGCGCTCGGCGGGGGCCTCGAGGTCGCGCTCGCCTGTCATTTCCGCGTTGCGGTGAAAGAAGCCAAGCTCGGCCTGCCCGAGGTGAAGCTCGGCCTGTTGCCCGGCGCCGGTGGCACCCAGCGCCTGCCGCGCGCGGTCGGGCCCGAGCTCGCGGTCAAAATGATCGTTGGCGGCGATCCGATCGGCGCGGCGGAAGCGCTGAAGCACGGGTTGATCGAGGAGATCATCGAAGGTCCGGCCGGCGGCGAAGCCTTCGTCCGCAAGCTGATCGCCGAGAAGCGTCCGCTGCGCCGCCTGCGCGACGACGATTCCAAGATCGCGGCCGCCAAGGCCGACTGCTCGATCTTCACCAACGCTGTCGCCGCCATGACCAAGAAGTCGCGCGGTTTGGAAGCGCCGTTCGCGGCGGCCGACGCCGTCGGCTATGCCATCGACCTGCCGTTCGACGAAGGTCTCAAGAAGGAGCGCGAGGGCTTTTTGAAGCTCGTTGCCAGCGACCAGTCCAAGGCGCAGCGTTACGCCTTCTTCGCCGAGCGCGAGGCCAACAAGATCGCGGGCGTGCCCGAGGGCACCAAGGCGCGGCCCGTTAACCGTGTCGCCATTCTCGGCGCCGGCACCATGGGCGGCGGCATCGCGATGTCCTTTGCCAATGCCGGCGTGCCCGTCACCCTGATCGAGACCGGGGAAGAACAGCTCAAGCGCGGCATGGGCGTCATGCAAAAGAACTGGGAAGCGACCGCGGCACGCGGCGGCATCCCGGCCGATGCGCCTGCCAAGCGCATGGCGCTGATCAACGGCAAGGTCGGGATCGAG